>WRIB01000049.1 GCA_009782955.1 Treponema sp.
TCTGACCGCTCGTGAGCGATCAAATGAATGGTATTTACCACGCCGCCAAGCCGGGACTCCGATGCAGTCTGCATTTCCCGTACAAAACGGCGGGTGTCTTTTTTCCGGGCACGAACCGCAAGATTTCCTGCCCGGACAATATCGTCCCAGTTATCCAACTCTCCTTCAAGAAAAAGGCAGCCGTCGCTTTCGCGGGCCTTAACCCTGCCAGAGAATTCAGCCAACAGCCGCTTGTTTAACCGGACAACGTAATTCATCTCCTCTATTTTAAGTGATTTATCTCCGTTGTCAAGGAAATGGTACCGGCGACAGCTAATTAAAGTGTTCTAAAACTTTAGCAGAAACTTTTTTTACATACAAGCAAAAACCAGCTTTCTGCCCTATATGTAAGAGCAGGGATAATCAAAGACTTTGACAGTGTCTTTATCCCTGAGTATAGTATTAGATGGAGATATTATGAACAAGACAAAAGTGCGAAAGCCAAATAAAAAGCTCACCTCTGAGGATATCCAGGACAAGTTTGATGAAATAGCTCGACTGCAGGAGCAGAATGCCTGGGAAATGAAGTATTTAAGCCAGAAAATGGGCTACCTAAACAACCGTTTTGGCGAACTGGCCGAACATCTGGTGGCGCCCAATATTCAGGAAAAGTTTAGGGTGTTCGGTTTTGCGTTTGATCAAATGTCCCAGAACCATGAGATTACCGATGCCGAAGCTAACCTTGTTGCAGAGATCGATATACTCCTGGAAAACGGTGATACCGTTATGGTGGTGGAAGTAAAAGCCAAACCGCTCCAAAAAGATATTGATAATCATGTTAAACGAATGGAAATTCTGCGCCGTAGGGCAGACTTAAAAAACGATAAGCGGAAATACCAGGGAGCCATTGCCGGGGCAATAATGTCCAAACCGGTACGGGACGCTATTCACAAAACCGGTTTTTACGCAATAGAGCAAACCGGAGATACTGTAAAAATAAACGTGCCTGAGGGTTTTAGACCCCGTGAATGGTAGGGATTGAGGGAATGGACATAATAATTGTTTGACTTTTTCATTGATGTGACTATGATTATTGTATCTATAACAAAATATGTTCGTTCTCAATTGACGGCATAATATGCCTCCTTGTGTTATTGGGGCCGATCCAAAGACGATAACATCGCTGTTTCATATTATGGATCAGCATCCCTTGCCCTCCCCTGCCCTAACGGGATTTAATATAACTATGACGGCGCAAGAAAAAGCCGCAATGGCTGCCTTCCTCGATCTTTCCTCCGATTACCTCACCGGCGGCTATAAACGAACCCGCGAGGAATATTCATTTAATGATGATCTTACTTTTACTTCTTCCCTCCGTGCCTCCGTGCCTTTATGTGAGGAAAATCCGAAAAATGCCACTGTGTCTCCGTGTGAGGAAAAACCAGAAAATACCCCCGTTTATGTGAAAATGCCGCCTACATGTGATGATCCAACTGACGATTCCCTGGAAGCCATTGCCGCAGAGATTGCTTCCTGTAAACGCTGCGGTCTTTGCAAAACACGGACCAATACGGTTCCCGGTGAAGGCGTTACAAAGCCTTTGGTAATGGTAATCGGCGAAGGGCCCGGCGAAGACGAAGACAGATCCGGCCGTCCATTTGTCGGAAGGGCCGGTCAGCTTCTTGACCGTATGCTTGATTCAAAGGGAAAGATCGGCCTTTCCAGGAATACCAACTGTTATATTGCCAATACAGTAAAGTGCCGACCGCCGGGAAATCGCAACCCACAGCCTGATGAAATAAGCGCCTGTGTTCCATTTTTGACCAGACAGATAAAAACCCTTCGCCCAAAAATTATCCTTACCGTAGGAAATCCCTCAACTCAAACATTATTGGACCGGACCGAAGGAATAACAAAGCTGCGGGGTTCATTAACCGTATTCAGAGGCACACTGATGATGGACGGTGATTTTAACATCCCCTTGCTTCCCACGTTTCATCCAAGCGCCGTGCGGCGGGAAGAAAGCCTGAAAGCGCCGGTCTGGGAAGATATGAAAACCCTAAGACGCAAACTCTGCGAACTTGATGCAGAGTACGCCGCCCGCATGGCGGACATTCCGCTGTGAACGGGAATACATTGTGAATACCTATCTGGACATCGTTTTTGATCTGCCGCTGGATCAATCCTTTAGTTACCGCTGTGATGCCAAGGGAGAAGCTGCGCCCGGTAAACGAGTAATGGCGCACTTTGGAAGACGCGAGCTTCTGGGCTATATAATCGGCGGAAGTAACACTCCGCCTGCCTTTCCGCAAGCGGATAAAATCAAAGCGGTGCGGCGTGTGGTGGACAAGGAATCTGTTTTTGACCATGCGGAAATTGCATTGGCCAAGTGGATGGCTTCTTACTACCTGTGCAGTCAGGGTGAAGCGCTTTCTGCGATGATCCCTTCAGGACGAAGAGCAGGAACCAATCTTTCCCTGGAAGATGATTTTGACAACGAAGACAATGCCGGCAACCGGCTTGAGCTTTCCGCCGAACAGGACGAAGCACTGTTGGGAATCGGCGCAATGGCCGATGCGGTGTTTGCCGAAAAAAACACCGGCCAACAGAAAACAAACAATCTGCATATAGCGTATCTTTACGGGATCACCGGTTCGGGAAAAACCGAAGTGTTCCTCCGTCTTGCCGAACGCATGATACAAGCCGGGCGTTCGGTGATATACCTGGTGCCGGAGATTTCGCTGACCCACCAAACCGCGGAATTAATAGGCCGCCGTTTCGGCGCCGTAGCGGCAACGCTTCATTCGGGGATGACGGGCAGCGAGCGGCTCAGCGAATGGATGCGTATACGAAACGGCGAAGTAGTAATAGCGGCAGGCCCCCGTTCGGCAGTGTTTGCCCCGTTGCGTAATCTGGGACTCATCATCATTGATGAAGAACACGATGGCTCGTATAAATCGGGGAATACTCCGCGCTACCATGCACGGCAGATTGCCATGCACCGGTCGTCACAGGAAGGAGCGCTGCTCCTGCTTGGTTCTGCCACTCCTTCGGCGGAAGCATGGAAGCTTATGGAAGAAGGATCGATCAAACGGTTTTCGCTAAACCGTCGTCTGTCCGGAGGAACAATGCCGGCTATTGTTCCGGTAAGTCTGCAAAAAACATCCGGCTGTCTTTCCGCAGAATTAAAAGAAGAGATACATCAGACCAGGCTTATGGGAAGGCAAACCATACTGTTTCTTAATCGCCGCGGCTTCGGCTATTTTTACCATTGCACTGCCTGCGGCTTTGAACTCACCTGTAAACGCTGTTCCGTATCGCTTACATATCATAAAAGCAAGAATAAGGCGCTCTGCCACTATTGCGGTTATGAAACCCGCCCTCCGCTTGTTTGCCCGGAATGTGGATCACTGGATGCGGGCTTTACCGGCTTTGGTACCGAGTTTATCGAAGAAGAAGTACGCAACACTTTTCCCGAACTGCGAATACAGCGCGCCGATGCAGATACGACGGGGAGGAAAGGCAGCCTGCGTGAGATTCTGAAACGTTTTAAAGCAGGTGACATCGACCTGCTTATGGGAACGCAAATGGTAGCCAAGGGATTGAACTTTCCCGGCGTTCGTCTTGTCGGTGTTGTCTTTGCCGACACGGGACTTCACCTGCCCGACTTTCGCGCCGCAGAACGGACGTTTTCTTTGATTGTTCAGGTCGCCGGCCGTGCAGGCCGTTTTTTCCCCGATGGCAAGGTGATTGTCCAGACACTGCGCCCCTACGATCCGGCAATAAACCGCGCCTGTGCCCTGGATATCGAAGGCTTTTACCGGAATGAACTAAATCAGCGTTCGGTATTGAATTTCCCCCCATATTCGCGATTGATTCGCCTGGTTGTCCGTTCCAGACAGGAAACAAAAGCCAACAAAGCCGCCTCACAACTGGCATCGCTAGCCGGGACAATGCTTCCGTCAGGCGCCGAACTGCTTGGCCCGGCAGAGTGCCCCATAAGTATACAAAACGGAAATCACCGCAGACAGCTTATTTTACGGGGAACATCAATCAACGCTCTTCAGCAGTTAACCAGAAACATGCAACAACAATACGAAAAAGAAACCGGTGTGTATGTCGAAACGGATGTGGATCCGGTGCAGTTATTGTAAGTGTTGCACTGCTATGGGTTTATGGCAAATGTTACAGCAACCACTTAATTGACGATATGCCCCATTCAATTGTATTCTTTGTATTGTAGAAATGAAGTAACATATTTTACATACAAGGAGTTTTCCATGAAAAGCACAGTCACCGCTACCATACAGGGGATGCCGGTCAAAGAAATCGGCAGTATTCCAGAAGGTTGGCAGGATTCGTATGCAGCATTTAGTGAAAAAAGAATAACCAGTGTGGTTATACCCAACAGTGTTACGCTTATCGGCAACAGAGCTTTTATGAACTGCACAATTACGTTGCCCCGATGACGAGTATGACTTTTTGTTCGGGCTGCGGAAACCGGTTGGACAACGGCGCAAGGTTCTGTTCCTCATGCGGAAAAGCGTGCCTGCCAACAGGAACGCCGTCCGCCGCCGGAAGTAACCGCAAATGTCCATCCTGCGGGGCGTCGTCCGCCGCGATGATTGTAAAATGCCCGTACTGCGGACACGAATACGGCGGTACGGGAGCCTCCGGCGGTGTTACCGCTTTTTTTGAAAGGCTGGACGCACTGGATCAACAGTTGTTCGAGGCGGAAGCGGCAAAAGAAGCCAAAGGCGGCCTTGTAAGGACTTTATTTGCCGAGACGGCAAAACAGATTGCGGGAACAAGTGCAGGGGACAAAAGAAAACTGGAGATGATACAAAATTTCCCTATCCCCAATTCGGGAGAAGACATACTGGAGTTTGTCATTCTGGCAAGTTCCCGGATAACCCCCGTCCCCGGTCTTTTTTCCGGGACAAGCATGACGGAGATAAGGGACGCAGAAAAATACAACGATGCATGGAACGCGAAAATAAAGCAGGCGTACGCAAAAGCTCAGGTTATATTCGCGTCCGACCCGCAGGAATTACGGCGAATAGACCAAATACTAAAGGCTGCCGGTACGTCCGGCACGGTCAAATCCGCACGGTCAAAACACCTGCTTTTAGCAGCCGCTGGCGTAGCAGTTGCCGTAATTGTCCTCGTTCTGGCGTTTATTTTTGACTGGTAACGAATATACACCCCGGTTACCCTGAAATTCAAATGAGCAAAGAGAAAGAATACACCGAGTACCTAATGCCAACCTCTCTGCATTCGCTGCGTAAGAACTTGTAAAAAAACAGAGACCACTTTAGAAACAGCACAAAATTGCCGATAATCGTGTTGGGGAGTCATACATGACACTTAAAAAACCTTTTTTGTTTATTGTGCTTTCTTTGGCAGGATTATCCGCCGCTTTTGCCCAGGGCAGGCCGACATCGCAGGAAGAACTTATAAAAACGGGAGTAAGTTTCTACAGCGAGGGAAAATTTTACGAAGCCGCCAGTATTTTACAGCTTGCAAGTTCCTCTCCCGAGGCCCTGTACTGGCTTTCGCTGGCCGAGCTTTCTTCCGGAAACTTTGATAAATCCCTTACACACCTGGAAACACTGGAAAAAACCGACCCTAACGGACGCTGGAGCGCCGAAGTCTCCTATCATCGCGGCCGCTGTCTGTATTATCTTGGCCGCCATGAAGAAGCGCTTGCAAGTTTGCAGGGATTTGCCGCCACACTTCCCGATTCAGACCCTCGTAAAGCTTCCGCCTTGTATTGGCAGGGCGAGTCTCTTTTGGCATTGGGAAGGCTGGACAATGCCGCCGATGCTTTTTCTGCAGTAATAGAAAATTTTCCCAACAGTTCTAAATACGAAGCATCGTATTACCGCCTTAATATTATCAATCAAAAAAAGATAGAAGCGGAACTTTTGGCAATACTAAAATGGAGCCATGAAGAATCTCTTAAATCGATGGAAGAATACCAGGAACGGGAAAGAAACTATGAACAGGCCATTGCTGCCTATCAAAAAAGAATCAGCGAATTACTTGCAGCAAGCGGAGAACCCGGTGGTACGGTTATTTCAATTTCTCCGGAATCTTCAGAAAATCAACAGCAGCGAATTTCTGACTCAGAGTCTGGTTTTACAGAAGGAAGTACAACCGTGCCGATATTAAACGGCGGAGATGTTACCGAACTAAGGCACCTGAACGACGAAGAGCGTGCAATAAAACTCCAGGAGCTTAGGGCTGCAGCTCTTGAACTGAGTGATATCCTTAATAGAAAGCTAAATGAGGTGGAATAATGAAAAAGATCCTTCTTTTACTTCTTGCTGTTTTTATTGTTCATTCCGCCTTTACTGCGGAATTTATAGACGGCCGTATAAAACTCGTACTTAATGCAAAAACCGGAAGGTTTTCTCTGTACTATATGACCGACATAGCACAGGAAATATTTGAACCCTTATTTGCAGCAGAGGATCCCCGGACAAGTTTTTTATCAGTAATTGTAAATAACAAAACCTACAAGATGGGAGAAACATCCGTATTTAAAACAAGTATTGGCGGTACCCCTGCCAGCCCGTCACTTATTTTTGAATCATCAGTAATTGTTGTAACCCAAAATTTTACCTTTTCCAAAACCGGATCTTCTTCCATAACCAACGGTGTAATAATTACAATCACCATAACAAACAAAGGTGAACAAACTGTTAATGCAGGATTACGGTTCCTTATCGACACGGATCTTGGAGAGAAAAGTTTGCCGCATTTTTCCACCAATTCAAGGGATATAAACAGCGAAACGGTTATCGACAACGTATCTACAGACCAGTATTGGGTTTCAAAAAACAATAAACTTGTTCTTGTGGGCAGCATAGATAGTCCGAACAGGCCCGATACTATTCATTTTGCAAACTGGAAACGGTTAAATGATGCACCATGGAAAATAACACCCATGCAGGGCAGAAATTTTAATCTTTTACCCTACTCTATTGACGATTCTGCGATTTGCTATTATTACGAATCAGCTCCTATTCCGAAAGGCGGAGCCAGAACAGCAACAATTTCGCTTTCAAGCATACTTCCCGCAGAATTTGATACTGTTATTGCTGCACATAGCAACGGTGATCAGGCAGCTAAAGTTAATGTTCCTGAAAATTTTTCTGCAGAAAATCAAAAACCAGATGTGGACATTGACGCTTCTGCCATTAGAAACGATTTATACACTCTCAGGGATCTTGTTTTTAGGCTGGATGAAAGCATTAATTCGGGTCTTTATATCAGTGACGAGGAATTGGCAGCCATTAGCCTCTTGATTTCCAGGATTAAATTGAAGTACAGTATTCCTTAAATCCATGTTGACTGATCCTATACTAAAAAAAGCTCTTATTTTAACCAGACGGGGAAAATATGATGATGCAATAAAACTGTTAGAAGCAGAAGTATTCCGCTATCGGGATTCTTATAATTACCATCATGTCCTTGGCATAAGCTGTTTATACGGGGGAGATATTAATGGCGCATTTACATATTTTAACAGGGCAAAAAAGATTAAGATCAGGGAATCTTCAATTAACAGACCTCTTATTGTTCCGACACTTTTGGGTTTGGCGGTTCATTTTTTAAACAGAAGTGAAACGGACCATGCTCTGGATTTATACCTGGAAGTTCAGGATATCGAACCAGATAATAAAATTGCAAAAAAGGCGCTTAATATTATCAGGAAATACGGCGGTACAGAGGAGTTTAATGCATGGCTTGTTCGCGGAAAACTTACTAGTCTTTATCCTCCCATTCCCTGGGCCGGTATTTCATTAAAACCTCTTCCCATTCTGATAGCCGCTATCTCAATTGCTGTCGTTTTTATTATAATTATAAGCATTAGACAGTTTCCTGTTTTTCAGCGCAAAGGAATGGATGATAGCGCTTTAAAGAAAACAGAACTGGATAATCCCGTTGAACTTGGAGGAGTTTTCCGCTATATATTTACTGTCGATGAAGTTGTTTCCATATACAACAAAGCCCGCCGGCTTTTTAATACCCATCATGATGAAGCGGCAAAAAAAGAACTTAACCGTATTCTGGAATCCAATGCATCTGCTGCGGTTAAAAACAAAGCCCGCCTTTTAATAGGTTATATGGAAACACCGGGGTTTGATACCCTTAAAAATAAATTTACTTATGCAGAAGTAGCATCTGATCCGTTACTGTATCGGGATTGTTATGTCCTATGGCGAGGCAGCGCCGCCAATGTCAGAAACTCTCCCAATATGGTTAGTTTTGATTTTCTTGTAGGTTACGACACCAGAACCGTTATGGAAGGCGCTGTTTCCGTAGAACTTGATTTCCCTGCGGAGATCAATACTTCAGAAACACTTGAAGTTCTGGGCAGAGTAGTTCCTCTTGCTTCGGATAAATTTAAACTTGCAGGAACCGGTATACATCAAATACCAAGAAACTGAACTCTTTCCCGTTCTGCAAGTTCCCATAATTTTATAAAAGGATCTATTTCCGCACGAACCCTTTTTAAAAAACCCAAATCTGTTGAAGAAGGCCTTCTGCCTTCTTTTCCTGCACAGTCCGGAAAATGAGCCCAAAGATAATCAGCTTTATCAAGCAGAATATTTATGTCATCTTTTATTTTACTGTCATTTTTTATTTTTGTATCAGTGCCTGTTAGCAATGATCGTAAATCTTCCAATATTGACTTTTCACTTTTAATAAAATCACCAAGAGATGTGCATGTTTTACTGTTTTGCAATGAACATGGGTAATCGTTGTTTTTTACAGTTATTATTTTATTTCCTGAAAGAATTTTAATTACTTCATCTACGCCAATGGTTTCAATGCCCAAAGGAAGACCGGTTCCTTCTATATCCTTAATACGATTGTTCGAAAATTCTTTTTCAAAAAGATTGCGGTATGTTCTCATTGACGGATTACTTTTAACATGTTTTTTTGTTTTTGAAACTGTATCAAAAACACCTGTATTAAATACATAGTCTACATTAAATGGACTGGTAAAACGGTTTTTGGTTATTAATGCCGCCAGATGAGCAGGGCTCGATCGGGCATGAGTGTTGTCCAGGGTAAAAGAAAAATCAATTCCGCCTGTTAAAACAGGTCCTGAGCCAAGACGTATTGACAGTTCTACAGCGCTTAATCCAACCGAGCCGAGCGGAGGTAGTTCTTCAGGCATAAGGCTGCTGTTAAAAAATCTTTCGAAGAAGTTAAGCTGTGCCCACCGAGTACAAAACGTATATACCGGTCCCCCAAGAAGTTGCACTGTTCCGGGATAAGCAGAAATATCCACAGCAGTGGGAATTCCCGTATTTTTGGAACCGTTAAAATCACTCAGGTTCCAAAACTGGCTTTCCAAAATTACTGCAAGATCGGGAATTATTTGACGTTCCTTTAAAATGGTAAGGCATGTATCCACACAAACAAGGGCAAATGTTCTGTTTTGGCTTTCGGTCGATGTTTTGTGCCGGTTAAATACACCTGCTTTTTGAAGCTCATCCAACAGGGGATCAAGCGAAGGCCCTGCTCCAAGAACCAAAACCGGTTTTTCTCCAAAGGATATATTCTTTATTGACTTTGCCTGAGCCAAAAAGCCAATGTTTCGTATAACATTGTACATAAAACGCCGTCCAAGTTTTACTATTGTCATGGCATTTCCCCAATCAATGGCAATACTCGAACGGATCAAATCTTCCATATTCGTATAACAACTGTTATCAAGCTGCCAGCCGCCGGTAAGTTTTAGCGGTTCAATGTTACGAAATGCTCTGGAACCCCATTTTTTACGTATAAATCCGCATAGTTCTTCTCCGTTTTTAATGTCAACAAAAGCAAAGCGCGGATGATGTAAGAGATTTTCATCAATTGATGAAACAGATAGAGCAAGAAGTTTATCATCTGTTTCAACGCAAAGAACAGCAGAATCGTCACTTATTAGTGAAATAAGGCTAATAAGACCATAACCAAACAAAGGAGAAGGACAAAAATACAGTGTCCTGTTTTTTTTTGTTATTTCATTAACAGCACGTTCAGCCTGCGAAACAGGATCTACTGTCGAAAGCAGAGTTTTTGATTTATAATTGATCGTATAACCCCGCCTTACGGCTTTTATTACAGGTTCATCGTCTGGCGGGATATTACCATCATTAATCATTTAATCCAAAACTATTAAACAGTAGAGGCATAAAAACATCGTAGAAATTATTTTCGAATTTACTGCTGGATATAAATGCTGCATTAACATCCAGGCTTATTGCATTAAACATAAATCCCCAGGTATAAAAGTTACCAATGTTTTCAATGCTTGTTTCATCGCCTGAAGTTTCTTCTACCGGTGTAAGCACTATAATTGAATATCCCAAAGAAAACGGAGACGAAGGAGTATTCAAAGGTGTTTTAAATGCATTCCGCCAAAAGACTTCATTGGAAGCGGCGCCAATAAGTTCCGGATTAATATCTGTATTTATCGTATTGGCAAAAAGCATTAAACCACGATCGCTTTGGGAACCGCCCATATTGTTGTAATTCATGCTTATAGGGCCAAAAGAATTGATAGAGACATTTTCAAGCGCAAGAAGACGTTCCGGCGAATCGGGATTCTGCTGTTCTCTTAAAAACAAAATATATTCAGAAAGACTTATATCTTGTTGTTTTGCTCCGCCAAGCAGTTCTTCCGTAAAGGCTACAAGCCAATTTTCCAAACGGCCGCCTTCGAAACGATCTATATAACTTCTGACCTTGTCCAGGTTTTCTTCCAGAGAAAGATCCGCCGCGAATGGATTTTCTTCGGCACGGAAAAAAATCCATGAATCATTGGAACCTTTAATTACCGTACTGAACTCGCCTCTTTTCAGCGATATTACTGCATTTCTGTCGCTTTCTTCCTGAAAATCCGTAAAAATTTCATAAGCCATGCGGCGTCCCATATCGCCGCCTCTCTCTTTTTCCGGATCGGTAGAATGATTACGTGCTGCATCTTCAAACGTAGTTTGGCCTTTTTGTATTGAATCCAGTAATTGCCGGGCTTCCTTTTCACTTCCCATGGTAATCCGTGAAAGATGAATAGTATTAAACAAATCCTGGCGTGCTGATGCAAATGAAATTATTTCCGATTCCGGAAAAATTGAACGGGGAAAAGAAACAATCTCGAAACTTCGTTCTGGAAACGACATTGCACCAATAAAATTTTTTTCTGCTGTAGATGTTTTTAAACCTATAAAGTCGTTAAAAAATTTGGCGGCTGTATATTCTTCTTCCGTATTACGCCAAAGGGTCTGCAGCCTGCTTTTTCCAAAATTATTGTATTTTACCATGGAAAACCGGCCGTCTTCCTGAAATTCCGGACGTGATGCCACAAGGCGATCAATTTCAGTTGCCGGAACTTTGTATCCGGTAAGTTTCATTTCTTCAAGAACAGCCATGTGGATTGCGGTTTTGACAAATGCCTGATACCAAACCTGAACGGCAGCCATATAATTCATGCCATAATCACTCTGTAAATCAAAATTCTGCATTCGTGCGGTTTCCTGCAGCATATTGTTAAAATATGCATTTTGATTTATGGGTTTTCCGTTATAATATCCGAATACAAGACCTTCGGAATCCTGTTGTATGGACGGCATAGTTGGTACAAATACAAAGGCAATAATGATAAATATCAAGAGTATAACTGTTCCGCCAAAAACAAACGGGTGATCTTTAAAACGTTGTGCTAATTCAGAAAAACCGGATTTTTCTTCAGTGGTGTTCGTCTTTTTTGCCTTGGCCATAGAGCCTCCTTTTTATGACGATTGGCATTGCCAAATCTGTTTGTCGGACAAGGCGGATTTGAACCGCCGACCTCTTGGTCCCGAACCAAGCGCGCTACCAGCTGCGCTATTGTCCGTTGATCGTGATTATTTCACACAAAGACACTAAGGCACAAAGTATTACGGCAAGTACGCAAATACCGCATTACTCTCCGTGCCTTTGTGCCTCCGTGTGAGGAAAAGTGGCTATTAACAGCATTTTAATAAATTAAAATGTTAAAAAATTGGTTGGGCCAATTTTTTACGGGAGCGACGGGGCTTGAACCCGCGATCTCCGGCTTGACAGGCCAGCGTGATAAACCAGCTTCACTACGCCCCCAAAGATCATTTTCCTTAATTATGATAAAGAATCTACTTTTGAAATATAGCAAAAAGTATAAAATCTAGTCAAGTATTTACAGGAAAAGCCCTGTTTTTTTGATAAAAAGACTGGTAAATATTGTTCTCATGTAGTAATGTGGGGATAAGTATGGTTGATAGTATTCTAATTGATACCTTGAATATCCAAGCTAGGGATTTTGCGGCCCGATGGAAAGCTCTAATCAGGAAATCTCCCCAGTTAAAACATTACAATTCCATGAGCGATGAGGAATTAATCGAAATTAATGCCAAATATTACCCTTTATTGGCAAAAACCCTTGATCGAGGGCTTGATCGTGTTGCTGTAGGGGATTTTTATGTAAAAATCGGAAAAACAAGGGAAAAATCGGCCTTTCCGATTTCGGAAGTAATTTACGGACTAAATCTTGCCCAACAGGTGGTTATTGGGTACCTTATGACGGATTTTGTCCTGGACAGCACGGTACGTATGTATCAGGCTATGGGAATAGTTAATAGGGTATCGGAATTCTTCCTGCTTGGCTGTTTTTATATAACTAAAGGCTTTCTTGAATCTACATATCAGGAAATGAGTCAAACTGAAAATGTTTCAGAGGAATTGCTGAAAAAATATTTTAGAGACGATTTTTTCTTTAAAGACAATTGATAAGAAGCTGTTCGAAAAATTGAAGTTTTGGAACAGTCTCAATTGAGGAAAAAATGGAAGCACTGGAAATAAAAACCATATTTTCTCTGACTTTTTTCGGATATCCAATTCCAATAACTGAAACAGTTGTTATTTCCTGGATTGTAATGTTTATCCTAATAATAGGCTCATTGGTTATTACCCGTAAGCTTAAGGAAATTCCTTCCGGCCCTCAGGCGCTGGTTGAAACAGGGGTAGAATCACTTAACAATTTTGCCAAAAATCAATTCGGCTCTTTTTCTAAACACCTTGGTCCGTATCTGGGTTCCCTGTTTCTCTTTTTACTCCTGGCAAATATCATTGGAGTTGTTTCTCCGGTAGAACTAAAATTCTTTGGCCGCGAGTTTATTCCTCCTTTTATGATCCGGCCCCCAACCAGGGACATCAATTTTACGGCAGCACTGGCGGTAATTTCCATTGCCCTGGTGCTGATCTGCGGTTTTGCTGCCCGGGGTTTTGCCGGCTGGTTCAAACAACTGCTCCATCCTCTTCCCTTGATGCTGCCATTCAATATAATGGATTATGGTACCCGGCTTGTTTCACTGTCTTTGCGGTTATTTGGAAACATACTGGGCGGTTTTGTACTAATGTCCATGATAGAACAGCTGTTCCCGATTGGGCTTCCCATGGTCTTTTCGCTGTATTTTGATTTTTTTGATGGTTTGATGCAGGCAGGGATTTTTGTTTTTTTAACCAGTATCTATATTTCAGAGGCGGTAAAAATTCATGAAGAATAGCCGTAATAAAACTGTTAACATAAGAAATTTCATGAAACTTTGTTTCATGTTCGATTTGAATGTGCAGTTATTCAACTGCACAAAATAAGGGGTTAAAAATGGATTTGAATGTTTTGCTCGGCGTTGGAGCGGGTATTGCGGTACTTACCGGTATTGGCGCCGGTATCGGCATTGGGATTGCAACTTCCGGATTAATTCAGGCGATTGCCCGCCAGCCTGAAGCAAGCAACAAGTATACGCCTATGTTTTTTGTCGGTGTTGCCTTGGCAGAATCAACAGCCATATACGGGCTGGTCGTAGCGATTATCCTAATCACAAGACTTGGGTAAATAACATAAAAATACCATGAAACTTTGTTTCTTGTTTGATTTAGCAGTCCGATCAATTTTCTGAATGACCGGACAATATAGGGGTTAACATGCTTGATTTTTCCGTCACTTTTGTTATCACCATTATCAATATTATCATTCTTTATTTAATACTGAAGGCGATATTATTTAAACCGACAACGAACTTTATGGCGGATAGGGTCAGGCGAATTCAGAATTCCATTGACCAGGCAGAAAAAGACAAAGTAACTGCGCAAAAACTGCTTGAACAGTACAAGAAACAGCTTAATAATGCGGAAATGGAAGCTGATGCGATAATCCGTTTTGCAAAAGAACAGGCTGAACTGGAAAGAGAACAGATCCTGGATAATACCAAAGTTGAAGCCGGGCGAATTCTTGACGCAGCCCAGTCAAAACTGGAAGCAGACCGCCTGGCGGCAATGGCTCTATTTAAGGCGGAAGCTGCTGCCCTGGTGCTAAGCGCCGCAAGCCGTCTTGTCCGGCGTGAGCTTTCCGGAGCCGAGCAACAGCGTTATGCGGCAGAAGTACTGGATAACCTTGTTCAGGATACCATAAACCGGGAAAAACGATAATGTTCAGACCGGAACCATGGGCGGAAGCCTTTGTTAAAGCAGCCGGAACTCCTTTGGGTGCAAAAGATGCTCTGGAATACCTTAAAGTATTCTGCCGTGCAGCTCTTGCCCTGCCGGGAGATCTTTCCGGTAAAAATGATGCAGACCGCCTGGGAAAAATAATAAAAGCGGCTCTTGCACGTACCGGGTTTGCAGCAGAAAGCTGCGCAGAAAATCAAGGCGGTTCAGCAGGCGAAGTTCTCAAAGACACTATTGAGCTGGCGGAACGTTTTGTACAACTTATGCTGAGAAAAAAATGCTTTCACCGGTATAAAGGGATTATACGGGAAATAGAAAAAATCATTCATAAAAAAATGGGGATTGAAGAAGTATTTGTAGAAGCTGCCGTTGACCTGGGAGAAGATCTTGTGACTGTACTGAAGGAAAAGGCAAAACAACTTTCCGGTGCAAAAGATATTATCTTTTCCATTCGGCTTATTCCCGATCTTATTGGCGGATTCAGGATACGCTGGGGGAGTATGCTCTTTGACGGCAGTATAAAGGGGCAGTTACAAAAAATGACTGCGGATTTGGGCGCTCTTTATTCCGGTTAAGGACTGGAGGCATAATGGCAAATTTTACTGAACTTTCAAAAATTCTTGAAGAAGAAATAAAACAATGGGGCGGCAGTACTGCAACCGACAATGCTGGTTTTGTAACCCAGGTGGGAGATTCTGTTGCATCTGTCTATGGCCTGGATGGGGCAATCTACGGAGAACTGGTGGAATTTGCCTCCGGCGCCACCGGTGTCGTACTGAACCTGGAAGAAGACGGAGTAGGCTGCGTACTCCTTTCGGGAGAAAATCTTGTAAAAGACGGCGAAGAAGTACGAGGTACCGGAAAAGTAATATCTGTTCCGACAGGTCCCGGTTTGTTGGGCAGAGTTGTAAATCCTCTGGGAGAAGCAATTGACGGTAAAGGGCCATTTGATATTGCCGAATACCTTCCGGTTGAATCCCCTGCTCCTTCGGTAATAGACAGAGGTTCAGTTGATACGCCGCTTCAAACCGGCGCACTTTCGGTTGATGCCATGATACCGATTGGCCGGGGACAACGTGAACTTATTATTGGTGACAGACAGACGGGCAAAACCGCATTAGCCGTAGATACGATCATTAATCAACAGGGAAAAAATGTTTATTGTGTATACTGCGGCATAGGACAAAAATCTTCTTCTGTTGCAGCGATACTCCGTAACCTGGAAAAATACGGAGCGATGAGTTATACTTTTGTCGTTTTTGCTTCAGCTTCGGATTCTGCTGCATTGCAGTACATGGCTCCTTATTCGGCCTGTGCCATGGCGGAACACTTTATGAATCAGGGAAAAGATGTACTTATTGTATACGACGATCTTTCAAAACACGCAGTAGCATACAGGACAATCAGCCTCCTCCTCCGCAGACCGCCTGGCAGGGAAGCTTTTCCGGGGGACGTATTTTATCTCCATTCCCGGCTTCTGGAAAGAGCCGCAAAACTTTCTCCTGAACTGGGCGGCGGCTCTATTACAGCCCTTCCCATTATCGAAACCCAGTCCGGGGACATTTCTTCGTATATTCCGACCAATGTTATTTCAATTACCGACGGCCAGATATTCCTGGATTCGGAACTGTTTAACTCCGGTTTTCGTCCGGCAGTTGATGTAGGCCTTTCTGTAAGCCGTGTAGGCGGTGCGGCTCAAACAAAAGCAATACGCAAGGTGTCCGGCAGGCTCAGACTGGATCTTGCACAGTACAGAGAAATGGCCGCATTTGCCCAATTCGGCAGCGATCTGGATAAAGCAACCCAGGATAAACTGGCTCAGGGAGAGCGGCTTATGGAAGCTCTTAAACAAAACCAGTTTTCGCCCCTTTCCATGGAAAAAGAATGTGTGGCTCTTTTTGCTGCGGTTAACGGTTACCTTACCGATATTCCGGCAGATGCGGTAAAGAGTTTTACTTCAGGGCTTCTGGAATATATTTTATTAAAACATTCGGGAATACTTCAAACCATTACAGAAACCAAAACTACCAGTATTGAACTGGAACAAGAGCTTTCAAAGGCTATAGAAGAATATAAACACCTTTCCAATAAGACACAAACCACGGCAACCAATACTGAAGTGAGCGAAATCTAATGGCTAATCAACGTGACATACGTCTTAGGATGAAGGCTATTGGACAAACCCTGCAGGTTACCAAGGCAATGAACCTTATTTCTACATCAAAACTTCGCAAAGGAAGGAGAGTGCTGGAAGATACCGAACCGTTTTTTGTACGTATTCAAAAAACAATGTACGATATTCTTGCCGGAGCCGGAAATGTAAAGAGCCGTTATCTTAATTCATATACTGAAAAAGCATCAAATGCAAATGGTAAATCAGGTTTTGTTGAGTATCCTTCAAAACGCAGCGCCATACTTGTTGTTACCAGCGACAAAGGTCTTGCCGGCGGTTATAACGCCAATGTTTTTCGTGAAGTAACGTCTTTTTGCAAGGGATTACCCAATGCGGTGTTAATCCTGATAGGGGCTATTGGATACCGGTATTTTATTCACAGCAAGTATTTAATTATGGAAAATTTTTCATTCCGTTCACATCTTCCGAATATGGACAATGCCCGGGAAATTGCCGAATTTGTAATTGCCCAGTATCTTTGGGGCATGTTTGATGAGGTATATATCGTATATACGCATATGTACAGTGCGGTAAAATTGCTTCCTGAAGTAAAACAACTACTGCCTTTGGATAAAAGAATGCTGCAGGAAGACATTGTAAAACATGGGCTGGAAAAACGTGTTGAACTCCATTTTGAGTATGATCCATCGGAAGAAGCCGTATTTGATTCGTTGGTACCGATGTACATAAAAGGGGTTATTTATGGCTGCCTGATTGAAGCATACGCCAGTGAACAAAGCGCCCGAATGGCTGCCATGGACGAAGCCAGCAAAAGCGCTCAAGACATGCTGACTTCACTCCATCTGAAGTATAACCGTATCAGACAGGCAAGTATTACCCAGGAAATGACCGAAATTATCAGCGGCAGCTCGGCCTTGAGCTGAATACTTGAAATTTGTTAAAATGAATTAGCACCGAAAATCATGGAGATTTTACTTTAGTAAAATCTCCAAAACAAAAATACAAAACATTTATGTTTTGTATTTTTGTTAAGCGACACTAGCTCATCCGGATAGAGCAGCTGCCTTCTAAGCAGCAGGTGGGCCGTTCGAGTCGGCCGTGTCGCAGCAAAAAAAGTTCCGAAACCAACAGGACTGTACAGCAAACTCAATTAAGTTCTTTTACTTTAAGGCGGAATTTTGCCCGCCGGCATGCAGATTCGGCCGAAGAAGTTTCGAATTTAAAAGTACCGGTTTCCATAACTTCCTGTGCTGCTGCAAAGGCTTTTTCCGCCCGTTCCTGATCTATTTCTTCGGGCCATTCGGCAGCGTCGGCCATAATAATGGTGCCATGCGCTTTAACTTCCAGTATTCCGTCTGCAATAAACGCGTTTTTCCATTCGCCGTTTTTTGTTTTTATTTTTAAAATACCTGTCTGAACAGGTGCAGTTAAAAAAGAATGATCTGCATAGATAGTAATATCACCGTCCGGTAACGTAAGCGTAATAGCTTCTATTTCGCCGGAAAAAAAACGGCGGTACGGAGTATACAGTTCAAACTTAAAAGCTTTCACTGTTTTTTACCTTGCTTTTTCCAGCACATCGTCTATGCTGCCTGCCATAAAAAACGCCTGTTCGTTTATGGAATCACACTCGCCGTCAAGGATCATCTTAAAACCGCGGACTGTTTCTTTAACAGGTACATAACGGCCTTTAATGCCGGTAAATTTTTCTCCGACAAAAAATGGCTGTGAAAAGAAGCGCTGGACTTTACGGGCGCGGGCAACAAGAATTTTATCTTCCGGCGACAGTTCGTCCATTCCAAGAATGGCAATTATGTCCTGCAATTCCTTATACCGCTGCAGTATTTGCTGTGTTCTTCGGGCTGTATTGTAATGATCATTTCCTACGACTTCAGGATCAAGAATACGACTGCTGGATGCCAACGGATCAACTGAAGGATAAATACCCAACTCAACAATTTTTCGTGAAAGTGTTGTTGTGGCATCCAGGTGTGCAAAGGTTGTTGCCGGCGCCGGATCGGTCAGATCGTCTGCGGGTACATATACTGCCTGAATACTGGTAATAGAACCTCTTGAAGTACTTGCAATTCGTTCCTGAAGAGCGCCCATTTCATTAGCCAGCGTTGGCTGATAACCTACAGCGCTGGGAATACGGCCCAGAAGAGCCGAAACTTCTGCGCCTGCCTGTATAAAGCGAAAAATATTATCGACAAAAAGAAGTACATCCTGGCCGTCTTTATCCCTGAAGTGTTCTGCCATGGTCAGCCCGGTAAGAGCAACTCTCATTCTTGCGCCGGGCGGTTCATTCATCTGACCAAAAACCAGGGCCGTTTTGTCGATAACTCCGCTTTCATTCATCTCTTTCCAGAGATCGGCGCCTTCGCGGCTTCGCTCTCCGACACCGCTGAAGACTGAATATCCCGAATGTTCTGTAGCAATATTACGGATCAGTTCCATAATAATGACAGTTTTACCTACTCCAGCGCCGCCAAAAAGGCCGATTTTTCCGCCTTTGGCATAGGGTGCAATAAGGTCGATAACTTTAATTCCCGTTTCCAACACATCAGTAGCAGGCCGTTGTTCAGAAAAACCCGGAGCGGCACGGTGGATAGATGCAAATTCACTTGAAGAAAATTGACCTTTATTGTCAATAACACGTCCGGTTACACTGAACATACGGCCCAGTACAGCCTTTCCGACCGGAACATTGATAGGTTTTTCTGTATCCAAAGCGCCAAGCCCTCTGGCAAGCCCTTCGGTAGGTTCCATTGCCACACAGCGGACTTTATTGTCCCCTATGTGCTGGAGTACTTCCAGTATAACGTCCCGGTCTCCGACCTGAACTTTTAAAGCGTTTAGTATTGAAGGAACTCCGTTTTCTTCAAAACGAACATCGACTACAGGTCCTACAATCTGGGTAATCATTCCTGAATTTGCCATGATATTCCCCTATATAAAGTAAAGTACCATAATAACATAGAAAGATGCTAGGTGAGGTTGTAAAAATTGATTAAATCAACTATTCTAAATATATCATTAAACGGGAGGCTTCATGAAGCGCTTTTTTTCCAAACCGTTATTTTTAATTATATTAGCCTTTATACTAATCCCTTCTTCCTCAATTGTTATTACTGCATGTGTTTCCAATCCCTATACCGGCAAAAGCACAATGGCTTTTGTTGATAACGATACTCTTTTTGCATCTTCATTTACCCAGTACAAGCAATTTTTGAACGAAAATACGGTTGTTACAGGTACTGCGGAAGCAGCTATGGTAACCCGTGTTGGAAACAGAATCAGAATGGCAGCAGAAAAATGGGCCGCCTCGGAAGGACAGAGCCATTATCTGGATAAATACCAATGGGAATATACCCTGGTAAGATCCAACGAAGTAAATGCCTGGTGTATGCCCGGCGGTAAAATCGTTGTTTATACTGGAATACTCCCGGTAACCGGAGACGAAACCGGCCTTGCAGTAGTAATGGGACATGAAGTTGCCCATGCTTTGTTAAACCATGGACAACAGCGGGTCAGTGCCAGTGTACTGCAGGAACTTGGTGCGTCAGGAATTTCGATATTTACCGGAAACCAAAGCAAAGAATCCCAGGCACTGGCTATGACAATATACGGCGCAGGCTCAACCGTTTTCGGAACCCTGCCCTTTTCCCGCAACCATGAAAGCGAAGCTGATCGTATAGGCCTTTATCTCCTGGCTATTGCCGGTTACAATCCCGAAATGTCGGTAAATTTTTGGGAACGGATGGCGGCATTGGGCGGCAGCGGATCACCGGAATTCCTTAGTACACACCCGTCAAACACCACAAGAATTTCGGATCTTAAAAAGTGGGTACCCGAAGCCAGGGATAAGGCCGTAAAAATAGGGATAATTCCATAATTATTTATTGCCCCTACACCGCAGCTTTAAAAATGAACCAGTAGTCCTTAACTGAAAACTGAAATACACCGCAATGTTTTTCTATGATATGAGCCATGCTCTTTGTGCCGAAACCATGCCCCTGTTCTGTTGTTACCGGCTGACCGTGCTCAAATACCGGCTCCTTCTGATAACTGTTGCGTATGTCAATGCACAGTTTGTCATCCTTTGAATGAATATACAGCTTAACAAAGCGCCGGCTGCTTGTTGGTATTTGTTCGCAGGCTGTTATGGCGTTTTCCAAAGCGTTTGACAAAAGAGAACACAATTCCGTGTCACTGAGGGGAAGAATGTCAGGTAGCTTCGCGTCTATTGTCAACAGGGTTTTAGACCGCTGCGCTTTGGCGGCAAAAGCGGACAAAATCAAATTAACCGTTTCGTTTTCACAAAAGCGTACCGGTGTGATAGCGTCCATGTCGGACTCGGCGGTACGCAGGTACTCTTTGATCCGCTCAATAATTGCCCCTTCCCCCTTGGAAGCCAATCCCTGTAAAAGAGCGAAATGGTGGCGCATGTCATGCCGGTAGTGCGCGGCATTTTCCTGTATCTGCCGCAGAGAATCAAACTCCGTTTGCGCCAGGCGGAACTGCATATCCAGCATATCCCGTTCTCTTTCGATACGCGCCTGTTTTTGCGTTTCGGTATAGTAAAGGAGAGTAAACACCACATAGGCTGCAGATACAAAAGAAGGCATGAACTGTACAACAGCGCGGTGCCCTGTGTACATTAAATCGGTGTAAATAACAACGGCATAATCGAACAGATAGTAAGCAAACGGCAGAGCGCCAAAGAACAGGCATGATTTCACCGAACGATTCATCAGACGCCGCACCGGCCTTACCGCATATTTTTGCAGAAAATAGATTGTCAGAAACGCGCCCGTGATTAAACCAAGATGATTCATGGAAACAGCGT
>WRIB01000050.1 GCA_009782955.1 Treponema sp.
GTCCAGCTCAATTCGTGCCGCAGTGCGTCTCGAATTGGGAAAGTCTGATAAAACTGCCGCATTTTACGCAAATTGGTCTCATCAAAACCTTTCCCGAATTCCTCGGTTAACCGGATAGAAATGTACTGTAAAAGCCCTTTTCCATATTCAGCCCGGTCGCCAACAGCTTGTTCAATTTGCCGCCCAACCTCCCAATAAGCCTCCACCATGGCGAAATTGATAGCGGAATACGCCTTTTGACGTGCCGCATCAAGGACAGTACGAATGCTTTTATAGATTTCGTTTTCGGAAAGAGATATATCTTTAGCCATACAGATTCTCCAATTTTTTACCACGAATGGCACGAATACTCACAAATAGGATTATCGTATCATACGACATATTTCCACCTTTGGATGCGTTCCGAAATTTACTAAAAGTCCCAATTTTATTTTGGTTGCAGTTAAATAATTCATTAGTTGCGCCTTGTGTTCATTGGTAATTTTTGTAACAGCTTTTAATTCAAGTAATATTTTATCAAAACAAATAATGTCTGCTTTAAAGAATTGAGTTAATGGCTTATTGTCATAAAAAATCTGCAACTTTTTTTGAGGTTCAAACGGAATATTTTCTTTTTTCAATTCAATCTCCAGCGCCTCTTGATATACAGATTCTAGGAATCCGCTGCCAAGATGATTGTGAACTTCATATATCGCATGATAGATTTGAAAACATTCTTCCTTGTATAAAATATTCGTGTCATTCGTCATATTCGTATTATTCGTGGTTTCTTTATCCATTGTTCTTCCCAACGGAAATTACTTTCAGACATTCGATACCACGGTCATCGACAATTTTAACCGCTATGGCGGTATTGTCTTTTACAGCAAACGGCAATGATTCTACACCCCTGTATTTTTCGATTAGGTCTTGATCTATTTCCGCTTTTAGGGTTTTTGCCAGTTTGTCCCAGCCTTCGTTTTTCCCTTCCATTGGGAAGAATACCTGCCTGGGTTCTATGCACATTCCGTCATAATCGGTATCAAGCATCCACATTGCGATTTTTTCTGTTCCGCCTGATTCAACTATACCTTTTTTTACATCGTAATAGTCAAAACCTTTAACCTTGATTTTGTGTTTGCCTTTGTCTTCACCTTTTTCAATTTTGATAAGTTCAACATCGGGTTGTCCGATTAGCCAGAAACTTTGGTTTCCGGTTTGTTTCTTTTTTAGATCGCCGGTCATTAAGTCGGTGTTCATTTGGACTTTCAGCAGGGTTACGCCGGGCCATTTGGTATCGTCAATGAGTTTTGCGGCTGTCGGGTCAAATTGGAAAGCGGCAAAAAGGACATAAGACGGTTTGGGCCTGATAGTTTCCATTTCGTTTAACGCCTGATTTACCATGCGGACATCGAGGGGGCGGGTTTCCCCTGCAAAACAGATTACGGCGTGTTTTCGTTCTTTTTCGTCTGTCTCTGCGATACCGTGAAGAAATTTTGTGGTTTCAAGGGCTTCTACCCTTGCAAACTTGATTTTCTCACCACCCCTGCCCAATAAACCTGTTGCCTTTAACTCCTGCATCCAGTCTGCCTGTTTTTTGGCGGCGTTCTCATGGAAGAAGGGAGCGGGCAGAGTATCATCACTTTCAAGTGGTTTTACGACCGGAGACGGAAGGGCTTCAACCGTGAACGGGCCTGAAATGCGGATTTTCTTTTTTTCGATTTCCGGCTGGTCGTACAGGGTTTCCTGTTGGGGCGGTTCGTTATTTGCAATAGATTTAAGTGTTACATGGGGAACGGTTTTATACACAAACCCGCTTGATACGCCGTTATCGGGGTGTGCCAGTTTATAATAGTTGAAGGTTGCGGTCATTAACCGTTTTTTCGCAAGGGTGACGGCGATGCGAGAAGTGTCGCAGGTTATCCAGCGGCGTCCCCATTGCTCAGCAACGTAGGCGGTTGTGCCACTTCCGCAGGTGATGTCCAGTACCAAGTCGCCGGGGTCGGTGGTCATAAGGAGACAGCGTTGGATGGGCTTTATCGATGTTTGTACAACATATTGCATATCAGTTGCACCATGTGTGTCATTCCAAAGATTATGCAAAGGTTGAAATGGGAAATCATCATGATATTGAATATAGCATGGAAGATCTCCTGGAGCTATAATGCGGTTTTCATTTATCAGTTTTTCTATACCTTCTTTTGTAGTACGCCAACTTTTTTTTCCGCATTTATAGATTTTTTTATTAAATTCGAAATCAAACATACAAGTCTCTGTGTAGCCCGATGAAGCAAGAGCACTTGTAAAAAAAAGTTTTGAATGTGATGGACATAAATTTGGATTATTTTTTTCTTCTTTGGTCATTTTTCTGCGGACACCGTCTGTTAATTCTAGCCAAGTATAACCAGTTCCTTCACCAACTGGTTTTGATTCAAATAGTTCATGATACTTTATTTGCGAAATATCTTTTGCATACCAAATAATATAATCACATATACCTGCTAAACCAGTACTACCAAGAGGCAATGTTTTTTTAAACGAAATTTGTGAAAAGAAATTATCACTGCCAAATATTTCATCACATAACTCCCTAATATGATGAAGATTGGTGTCATTTATCTGCACAAAAACGCTGCCGATATCGGAAAGCAATTCTCTCGCAAGTAATAATCTGTCCCGTAGATAAGTTAAATACGAATGTATGCCCAATTCCCATGTGTCCCGAAAGGCTTTTATCATTTCCGGTTCTGTGTTCAGGTCTTCGTCTTTTTTATCTTTAACATCCCGCTTGTTCACAAAAGGCTGGAAGTTAGAACCGTATTTTATTCCATAGGGCGGGTCAATGTAGACCATTTGGACTTGCCCTACCATGCCTTCTTTTTCAAGCATGGAGTTCATTATTACAAGGCTGTCTCCGGCAACGAGGCGGTTTGTCCATTTGTCCTTGTGCTGGTAAAACTCAAACTTGTTGCTTAATTTTGCGGCTATGTCCGCATCGGATTCAAAGAGCCAGCCCTGATCGTCTTTATAATCTTCACCCAATGTTTGAACAGAACGGATTATCTTGTGGGGTTTTATGCTTTCGTGTATGTGAATTGACGATGTGGGCACAGTAAAGGAAGCGCCCTCTTTTTTGCCTGACCATTGCAGGGAAGGGTCTATATGGGGGTCGTACTCATATTTTGCTTCGGGGCTGGCTACGGTGTCGTATTGTGCCATGCCAACGGGGGGTATGTTGGCACGGTCGTATTCGGGATAGGTGTATGTGTCTATTTGGTTGAGTTTGCTGGTGTCGATGGTGGGGGGCTTTTTAGGCATGGGGAGACTCCTTGGTTAACTGGCTGCATATTCATCAGAATCAAGAATCGAAACTTGAAATTTGTTTGAAATATATTTTCTATTTTCCTTGTTAAAATCATCATAGTCGTTACTGACCAGCATTTTATCTTGACTTCCATAAGCTACAATAACAAATGTTACATCATGGCGATTTTTTACTTCGCCCTTTTTAATCATTTTTGATAATTTCAGCTTTACATTTTTATAATTTTTCGTAATTATTGGTCTAATTTTTCTTTTTGTAACCCTATCCAGTATAAAACATATAGCAGATGTACCCGGTATTACATGGGTATTATATTCATGTCCAATGATGCTGGTGTTTTTTGTTTTGTCTATATCAAAAATATCATCAACACATAAAAATAAATCATTGTGTAATACTAACTTCAAAGTTTCATTTGCAGAATGATAGTGCACATCATTTCTGTTATTTGAATGGAGCAGCACATTAGTATCAATGACAATATCGTTCACTACTTTACTGCCGTGGCAAACATTAGATTTTCTGAGAGCGCTTCACCAAAAAATCCAACAGGCCAGTCATTGTTAGGAAAGTCCCCATTTTCATCAAGGTTAATTTTCCTTATTGTGCTATTTCCTTCAATATTTTCAGTAAAATATAAAGCTGTTTTTTTATTGCTTATTCTGCCTCTTTTAATATATGTTCTTAGCCTTAATAGTAAATATTCACTATGCGTTTCAATAATCAAACGCTTCTCTTTATTAATCATATCAACAAAAAAATCGGCCAATATAGATTCGAGGCAGGGATTCAGGTGCAATTCCGGTTGTTCGATGATTATTAAATCATCCTTTTTTGAATATACAGATTGGACAAGGAGAGGTAATAATTGAGACAAACCAAAACATGAATCCGCATAATTGACATAATAGTCTTTCCCTTTTTCTCTAAATTCAAGCATGAATAATTGAGGATGATCGGGAATTAACTTTATTCTAAAATCTTCAGCAAATCCAAACATCCTAAGCCATTTTACCAATTCTCCTTTTTTTGCTATCTCATTGATATTTTGAAATAAAATATATGCAGAAGCTTCTCCAAATCTGCCAACCTCCCTGTAATTTTCTTTATTATATTCATAGAAACGTTGTGCCTCTTGGCGAATTGGACCTACATATCTTATTTGAGATAACTCACCCAGGATATTTTTTTTATTCGTGGCAATAACTGCCAAATATCTTGATATGCTTTTCTCAAGTTTGATTGCTGATTCTTTGTATTCTTTTTTTATATTCTTTTTAAATACAGGATCAAGAATATCATCTTCACTAAAAATATAATTTTGCGGTATCTGGTTTAAGATAGAATTGTAAATATCTTTGTCCGATTCATCAATTGCTCTAAAAAAATCAAGTGTATAATTGCCACCATTTTTTTTTCTTATCAATAAATTTCTATCCAGACAATCCAGTATAGCAATTTTTTCCAATTCCGGCTGATTATCTTTCCCGCATTTAAATACTATTTCATATTTCGCCGGCGGAATATCACCAACTTCAATATCTTCGATTTGCTTGATCTTTCCGGCTTCCGAACAATTTTTTTTGCATTCTAAACAATTATAATCAAAATCAAAAAATATTATTAATCGCTTTTCTGTATCATGTTCATTAATAAAGTCATAATAATTACCTATTTTTATATATTCTCCATTAGATATAAAGCCGACATCATCACGGCTATTGGTCATTGTTTGAGATAAGAAAAGCAATGGCTGTAATGCGCTGCTCTTTCCGGTTCCATTTGGGCCAATAAAAATGGTGAGTGGCGCAATTTCAATATTCCCCGTATTCTTAAGAGATTTGAAATTTTCTACTCTGTAACGCATATACCCTCTTTTTGGTTTATTATCATATCATAGTCTAAGAATAAGTATTTGTACAGCCACACAATAAGTTCACCCTCCTCTGCTCACTCCGCAACATAACTTCCCGAAACACTGAATTTATCCTTAAAATCCATAATATCCTTGTTCAGCCTATTATATTTTCAAAATACACACCATATTCCTCCAATTTACAGTTTACATCCATATATAAAACCTTAAATTGCCACTGAACCTGACATACATAAACCTGTAGTATTGTATGAAAAGGGGCAGGCGCAAGGTCGGGTAATTACCAAAAGCCGGACTGAACACATCGAAACTAATGTTGCCACATAGGTGGGAGGGAGGTTACTCATGAAGACCATTTGGCGTGCTACAACAGCAGCGACGCCAAAGCGTCCGTTGACTGAAGCCACGACCACTATGGTCTGAATGAGTGTTCCTCCTCCCACCGATATGGGAAGATTGATGTGTTCAGTACGGCCAATGGATTCTACAGGCGCTTTTACCAGGGCTTTTCCTGCCCCTTTGCTTTATTAATATAGGTATTTTGTATGCCATACACAGTGGTAAATTGGGGTTAAAGTCACTTATCGCTGCGCTGTCGCATTCAGCCGTTTTGTTCTTTCCAGCGCTTCAACAGCTTCACGGGAACCGGGATTAAGGCTTACCGATCTTTCATAAGCTGCCACAGCCGGTTCATATTCTCCGGCTGCTTCCCGTACATTTCCAAGCCTGAACCACCAAAGAAATACATTGCTTTCCAGAGTTACCGCAGTAGTGTAGGCAATATCGGCATGAAGATATTTCCGCTGATTACGGTAAATTTCACCCATAAAGAAATATGCCGTAGAAGCCCGGTCGCCGCGCGGCATGGACGCCGCATAACGCTGCATCATAATAAGAGAATGTTCATAATCGTTTAGGTAAAAGTATGCTTCTCCCATTGTTTCCACAATACGGAAATCACCGGGATTAATCCGAAGCGCCCTGTCTCCCCAGTTAATCACTTCTGAATAACGCCTTTGTCTAAGCAATGTCCAGGTAAGTACCGTATAAGAATCCATGTTGGTATAGTTTCTGTTGAGTTCTTCCACGCAGATACGCACCGCTTCATTATAATAGACATTTGCTTCTTCAAAACGATTTCTTGCTTCCAGGTCTCTGCCAATCCTGTAATTCTGCAATGCATCGGAACCGGTCTGTCTTTGTACCGGCTGAGGCGGAGTTCGCTGCGTTGAAGGCTGAGTTTGCTGTACCGGCTGAGGCGGAGTTTCTGCAGGAGATTGTGTCTGCGCAGGGGTGGGGAAAGTTTGTGAAGGAACCAGATGCTGTGAAGGTTGAGAGGGCGCTATTTCAGTTTCCTGAGCCAACACCAGCAAAGAAGAACCAATAAAAAAACCTATCAGCAAAAATAAAAAAACAACTTTTAATTGCACAATTCGATGTAAAGTTTTCATTGTTATTCAGTATACTACACAGTAAGCAATTTGTTAATTGCCGCCGCTGCTTTGCGGCCTTCCCCCATAGCAAGGATCACAGTGGCTGCTCCCAATACTATATCGCCGCCTGCATATACCCTGTCCAGACTGGTCTTTTGAGTTTCGTCTACAACAATCCGGCCTCTCTTGTCTGCATTAAGGTTTTCTGTCGTCCGGGACAAAAGCGGGTTTGGTTCATTGCCTAAAGCAACTATCACCGTATCGCAGTTAAACACATAATTGGAATCTTTTACCGCCACAGGCCGAGGGCGGCCGGAATTATCCTTTTCGCCAAGTTCATATTTTAACAGTTCCATTCCGGTAACCCGGCCTTCTCCGTCTCCAATAAAACGTTCGGGATTACGGAGATAATTAAACACAATACCTTCTTCTACGGCATGTTCAACTTCTTCTGCCCTTGCCGGCATCTCTTCCCGTGTCCGCCTGTAAATAACATGGATTTCCCTGGAACCGAGCCGCAAAGCCATTCGTGCCGCATCCATTGCAACATTACCGCCTCCGATAACAACAGTAATATCGGACTTGTACATGGGCGTGTCGGCTTTTTCCGAATTGTAGGCCTTCATTAAATTTGCCCTGGTAAGGTATTCATTGGCGCTCATTACTCCTACAAGATTTTCGCCGGGACAGCCGAGAAATTTTGGTAAACCTGCTCCGGCGCCAATAAACACTGCATCATAACTCTCAAGTATTTCATTAACGTTTCTGGTACGGCCTGCAAGAAAATTTGTTTCTATGGAAACTCCCATTTTTACAAGATTTTCTACTTCCGCCTGAACAATGGATTTGGGAAGCCGGAATTCCGGAATACCGTAAACCATTACCCCGCCAGGTTTATGAAAAGCTTCGAAAATGGAAACGGCATGACCTTCCCGAACGCAATCTGCCGCTGTAGTTAATCCGGAAGGGCCCGAACCGATAATTGCGACCCGCTTTCCCGAAGCTTTCTTAACAGCAGGCACTGTTACTTTGCCGTTATTCCGCTCCCAGTCCGCAACAAAACGCTCAAGCCGTCCAATTGCCACTGCTTTCTCACTATCTTTAAGTATTTTCCCAAGTGTGCATTCGGCCTGGCATTGTTTTTCCTGAGGACAAACACGGCCGCACACGGCAGGAAGCAGATTTGTTTCCTTAATAATATCCGCCGCCGCCTTAAAATCACCTTTCTGGATTTCTGCAATAAACCGCGGAATGGGAACTGCAACAGGACACCCGGCAACACACGGCAGATTTTTACAACCCAGGCATCGTTCCGCTTCCAGCCGTGCTTGATCTTCACCGTAACCCAGCGCAACTTCACTTACATTTTTGCCGCGGGCAACCGGATCCTGGGCCGGCATTTCCTGCGCCGGAATGGCTGAACGTTCTTTTGCATTTATCCCGGACGATGCTTTTTTATCCAAAATTGATTTTAACAGAGTTTTTGCTTCATCATTAAGTTCTGCTGCGGTTTTTAATTCCATAAATTTATCCTGTTTTCTGTTTTAAGTTTTCCATATCAAGGTGACACCGGCGGTGATCCTCATCTTCTTTGACCTTAAAAGCCTTCATGCGGAGCATCATATTGTCAAAGTCAACTTTATGTCCGTCAAATTCCGGACCATCTACACAGACAAATTTTGTTTCGCCGCCTACCGTAACCCGGCAGCCGCCGCACATTCCGGTACCGTCTATCATTATGGTATTAAGCGAAACCATAACCGGAACATCAAACTCTGCAGTAGTCTTTTCGCAAAACCTCATCATAATGGGAGGGCCAATGGCAACGGACATATCCGGTTTGGGAACGGCAGAACAATATTCCTTTAGCGGCTCGGTTACCAGGGCTTTTTTACCATAGGAACCGTCATCGGTTACTACGGTAAGCTCGTCTGCAATATTCCGCATTTTGTCTTCGAATATTATAAGCTCTTTGGTCCGCGCTCCAATGATCACCGACACACGATTACCGGCGTTTTTCATAGCCTGAACTATGGGATATAGCGGCGCTACACCGATACCGCCGCCTATACAAACAACATGTCCGAATTTTTCAATATGAGTAGGATTCCCCAGAGGGCCCAGAATATTTTCGATATACTCACCTTCGTTTTTCAGGGCAAGTTTGTGGGTAGTAGCCCCGACAGTCTGAAATACAATTACCAGGTTATCTTCTTCCGCATCGGCAATGGTCAGTGGAATTCGTTCTCCCCAATCGGTATCTGCCTGGACAATAATAAATTGTCCGGCTTTTCTAGAACGGGCAATAAGAGGCGCTTCTATCTCCATCAGGAAAACTTCTTCGGAAAGCTGTTTTTTGGCAATAATTTTATTCATTTTCATTTCCCATATAATAATTAATAAGCAATAATTGCAGGAAAAGATACATTCTGTCCCTGACCGGAAAATCCTGCAAATTTGCTTACAAGATCCATGATGATACGGTCTTCATCATCCCTGCTTAATCCCGTTCCCAAAGGAAACTGCATAACTACAGTCCAGTTTTCGTTTAACGTTAAAGCAACAATCTGACCTTCGTTTCCCCATTTTTCCAGTACCGGTATTCTGGTTATACTATCACGGTTAGTCCAGCCATCATAATAAACAAATTCCATGGTCAGCCAAACCTTTACCGATTCTGTCTTTTCAGGAATCCGGTATTCACCGGCAAAAGCAGAAAGTGCGTTTTCTCCAAAACCGGGAACTCCGGCAGTCCAATAGTTACCGTTCTCCAGTATCATATTGGAACCGGAAAGACCCTCTGTTTCGGATACAGGTTCCGGAATCAGGGATGTAATAATAATTTCTTCAGTTTCTTCGTGGGCAGCAAATCGTTCTACAATCATTTCAGCTGTGCAGGAGCCAAAAATAAATACCTGAAAAAGCACTGTCAGGATTGGCATAAAGTATTTGCAGTATTCATTTTTTGTTTGCTTCTTCATAATTTAATCCCTATAAATTATATCACAGGGAACACCCATAAAAGGATGTGTCCCCAATTCTGTCCGCCGGGATAAACTGATCTTTTCCATACCTAAACAGCCGGAAAAAGCTCTGGAACCAAGTTTTTTAAGCGTGTCGGGGATATCGATTTCCTTAAGACTGCGGCAATTGTAAAAAACTCCGTCTTCTATGGCAACCAGGCTTCGCGGTATATTGATATTTTCCAGCATATAACAATTAAAAAAAGCCCTTTGTCCCAGGGTAATAAGTGTATTGGGCAGGGTAACTTTCTTTAAAAAAGAACAGCCCATAAAAGCCCGCTGATCAACATAACCCACTCCCATTGGTATAACCACAGAATTAATTGAACTTCCGGCAAAGGCACGCTCGCCAATGCGGTTAATGCCAAGTTTTGGAGGAATTACCACATCCCGGGCAACACCGCGGTACTTTATCAGCACCCGGTCCTTAACTACAAAATCTGCTTCGGTAACCTGAGCCCCAAGAAAGAAACTGCTAAAAATCAATATATATAAAAATAGCCGTTTCATGCACCAAAATTGTACCATAGATAAATAACAAAAACAATGATACTGTTACAATATGCCTCAACGAACCGACCTGTACACCGTTCTGAACAGTTATGCCAGAAAGAATAATTCTCCAAAAATAGATATGGAGACCTTTATTGCCTTTCTGGAAAAGTATTCAAAGCGGATCTGTGAGGAAAAACCCGAATGGACCAAATGGACGGAAGAAACAGGAACCAGAGTATGGATGGATATTAACCGTCTTGTCGAAGACGGAAAGGCGAATATCCATAACGATGAAACAGGAAGCTGGGTATACCTTTCCCATTACTTTGTAGAGCAAATAAAAGACGCATATCGTAATCCTGACAAAGAATCGGACATACCCTTTCCTGACGAAATTTCCCTGAACATAGAAATACCGCCGGAACAAATAAAATCTATGGATGCATCCGCCGCTCTTCCCCATTTCCTTGAACAGCCGCAAAAAGAATGGCTGCCCATGATTAAACTTGTTTTTCCCAACGACCGGGGAATCGCTCTGCTTGCGGCTCCCATGATTCCCAATACACTGCTGGAATTTTCTGTTCTTAAAATACGGGGCTATCTGAATCGCCGCGGAAACAAAGATTTTATTCAACGTAAGCTTTCCCCCAGATTGACAAGCAAAGAAAATTACCTGCAGGAAACAATTGACAAGATCATGCTTCGGCCTGCCGATTGTCTTAACGATATTAAAGCAGGACGGGAAATTTCATATTCGTTCTGGGCACATTTCTGCAATCTTGTAAAAAACGACCTTAACCAAAAAAAAGAACTGCTTTCCGAAGAATTGGGCGCTCTTCAGTCAATTTATATTATTGAAGTATGCAGCAGCTTTTTTAAGAATAAAGCCGTAAAAACCAGAGAAACAGAACTTGCCTTTAAAAACTTCGAACTGGAAATGGAAAAACCTCCATATTATTTTTCTCGGGAAACCATAGCCAAGTTTAAAGACAATAAAGGGGTTCCCCTGCTTGGTGTTTACACTCAGGACGGACTTGATGCATATATCAAAAAAAGAGTCTCTGATCCGGTAACTCCCAAGGAATTACCGGATCTTCTTTTTTTCTATACCGAAGATAAACAAGCCTGGTTAATAAAAAAGACTAAACTGCTGCCCCTTTGCGCCCGGCTTCTTACAGAAGCACGCCCTGTAATTATTAAGACAATTTCCAGACGCTGGAAAAAAATGTTTAAGGAATTCATCCGGGAAAATGCCATGGATGACGATCGGGAATTTGAACGGCTAGTCTCATCCTATGTTGAAGAAAATGCACCTATGCTCAAGGCACTGCTCAAAGACAAGAGACTGTACCTTATTCACGAAGAAATGCAGACAGGGGGAAAAGAAATTCATGAATCTTCGCGGTTTTTTCAAAAGAACGAACTCTTGCCCCTGCATATACTCCTCCTTATAAAACGTAAACAGCTTTTAAGTGATATTAAGCTTCTTATGCCATTTTGGTATACCATGCCTGTAATCAGCAATATTGTTGCATTCTTTACGAATCTGGGAAAGAAAAAGAAAAAGCTAAGTTTAGAAGAAAAAAGCACAGGAAAAAAAGAAACTGAAGATCCATTAAAAGAACTTCGTAAAAATGCCGCTGAATCAATTGTAAAGCTGATTCCTCCGGGAAAGAACATAGACAGCTGCCTGGATGACCTTGCTTCCCGATGGGGGCTTTTGATTAATAAGCAGGCAAAAGCAAATCTTGTAGAAGATGTTAATTCATTAATTCGGGACAAGCTGCGTCAATTATTGCGTATTCATAAGCACAGAGCCGTAAGTACCAATACACTGGATAATTTAACCAATACAATCATGGACACCAAGGGTCTTCTTAAAATAAGCGAGCAAAATAATTTATTCCAGTATATTAAACTATACATAGCAAAACTCCTTATAAATCGTACCATCATGTAAAACCGTTCCGGCTAATATGGGTAAAGTACAAAACTTGTACTATTGGAGGAAACCGGAACGGTTAGAAATCAACTAAAATTTTACCGTTTCCATTTCAGGAACACTTGTAAATTCTTCCGGAACTGTATCCTCCTCAATAATATCTTCAGGAGGAACCATATCCTCCGCCGAATCCAAAGCAGTATCAGCCATTTCTGTAATTTCGGAATTTTCAGGCTTCGTGTTTTTCTTGAAATCCGGCTTAAATTCCACATGTTCGGCTACGATGGCAATTCTTGAATGGTGTTTTCCGTCCGATCCGTTCCATCGATCCTGTTTAAGGCGGCCCACTACCCGGACTCCCCGTCCCTTGCGTCCCAGGTTGTAACAATTTTCCGCCAACTTTGCCCAGGACTCTACATCGAAGAATCCAACTTCTTTTTCCAAACCGGAATCCTGCTTAAAGAAACGGTTGGAAGCAAGGGTAAAAGTACACAGCGGCGTTCCCTTGGGAGTAGTCCGGTACAAAGGATCCTTTACCAGATTACCTTCGATTAAAATTGAATTGAGGTTATTCATAATACCTCCGTTAAAATATCCGGCGACCGTCCAGCAACGCTGAACGTCCAGCACAACTGGACGCGCCCTTAGTACAGGAACACGTTTCTCAGACGCCCCCTGCGTTTACTAATAAGGCAAAGAGTGTTTTATTGCTTGTATTGGAGAAAAAAAATTTAAAAAATTATTGAGTATCTTTCAAATCGTAATAAAACCCGTTTTTCCAGTTAAATCGTGATATTCCAGAAAGTACCGATCCTTCTTCCGCGGCTTTCATAACTTCCTTGTACAGTTTCTTTTTCAGAGAGAAAGAGCCGTTAAAAGTACCGCCGGAAAAATCCAGAATAAAACGGCGAAACCCGGCTTCCATCAGAAATGGCTTTTTATCGGTAATACAAAATGGTGTATCGGGAATTACAACAGTACTTCCGTCTCCGTTAATAATAGAAAAAGATTCATCCCTGCTGTCAAAAAAATGTTTAAATCCATAAAGGTTATTGTTGGTTTTAATCCGGAACAACGGCGGCCAGGAAAAGAGAGTTACAAAAACCTGCCGTCGTAAAAAACCGGGAATTGTTTTTTCAAGGTTCTGCCGGTTATTTTCCAAAGGTGTAACAAATGCACTTGTACCCTGGGAAGCAACAAAAGAGGCTGCCCAGGCATTAAAAGTATAAAGCCATGGCCCTGCGATAAGCAGCGTTGAAGGTTTTTTTTCTTTTTTTACCGTTTGATTTTTTTCACTTCTGTCTTTATCCCGAAGTAAAGAAAAATGACCCGGATTGTTTATTATATACGACCAATATCCCTGTTCTTTCAGTAGTTCCGGCAGTTCAGAAAGAAACTCTTCATCTTCTTCCCCGAACCAGGGATCGAGAGTTAGGATAATTTCACCGGATTTAAAAGGCAAAGCTTTTTCATCCAGTAAGGAACGAACATTCTTCCGGTTTAAAGGAAGAATCACCCCGGCAGGCCGCTGCGATTGCACAACGTATAAATCCTCAATAGAAGCAACCTGAACAAAGATACCTTCTTTAAACGGCAAGGTTTGTTTTACAGACGGCTTCACATCTGCCCCGGCTGGTTGTGCTGGTTTAGGCGCCCTGTCCCTGCCGGGCTGTCGTTTAAATGGGCTTAAATCCTTTGGAATAACAGGCGGATAACGTTTAGTCATAGCCTTGGTCTGTATCAAATAAACAGAATCTCCTACTTCAAAGCCTTCGGGAATAGAAACAAAATATCCGCTGCTGCCAGAACTTTCCGCCAGACTTAGTTTATGTGCAAGACGCCGCGAATCGTCGGCCTTGTGAAAGCGCAATGAATCTCCTGCCGAAAGTTTAATGCTGCCATTGGCACAATCAGGTTTAAAACGTTCATCCTGTATTAATCCCTGCCGCCCGGTTCCCGTTGTCAGACTGCTTTTTACCTTTATGATAGTTCCAAGGCTTATGCCGGTTCCCCCATCCTGTTCGGACCTGAAAACGGTGTCTGGCGCCATATTAAAAAAATATTCCGTTTTTGGCCGGGCAAAATCATTACGCAAAATACGCTGTGCATTTTCCAACGCTTGACGGCGTTCATTATCCCCGCCGCCCAAACTGTCAATCACAGTACGGTATGCGGAAACCACCGTCCCCACATACTCCGCACTTTTCATTCTCCCTTCGATTTTACAGGCCTGCACTCCAGCTTCCGCAAGTTCCGGTATTCGGTTGATTAATGAAAGATCGCAAGGGTTAAAGTAGTAACCGGATTTAACAGGAGAAGTCAGCTCTAAACCCGCTTCGTTCACTGCGAATCCTTCATTTGCGTTATACAAACGCCGGCAGGCTTGCGTACAAAGTCCGCGATTTGCGGATTTACCTCCCAAATAACTCGAAAAAAGACAAAGTCCTGATGCACTGGCACAAAGAGCGCCGTGAACAAAAACTTCCAGTTCCATATTGGTTTTTTGCCGTATGTTTTTAATTTCATCCAAAGAAAGTTCCCGGGCAAGCACAACTCGTGATACTCCGCATTTGGAAAGAGCATTGACTCCCCGTGCGGAAGCGATATTCATTTGGGTAGAAGCATGAATTTTCAGCTGTTTAAATTCTTTGGCCATCATAAGGATTCCAAAATCCTGAACAATTATTCCGTCAGGCCCTGTAGCGGCAAGGTATTTTAAAAGCTGATAAACCCGGTCTGCTTCCCTTTGTTCAAAGACAGTATTAACCGTTACATAAACCCTGCGGCCTGATCGGTGTAAAGTTCGCAACGCCCCTTCAAACTGGGAATAGGCAAAGTTAGCGCTCCGCATCCGGGCATTAAAGGCCTTTAATCCCAGGTAAACCGCATCGGCCCCTTCCGCAATTGCCGCATCAAGAGCTTCCGGAGTACCGGCCGGAGCGAGAAGTTCCAAAAGCTTTGGTTTTGGATCAACGTTTACAAAAACACTTGGTTTTCCTTTCATTTTGATTTAAGCTTACAGTATGAGCAAGGAAATAACCATAACCGGCGGCAATTTTGAGAGTGAAGTTATTAATGCTTCCGTTCCGGTATTGTTGGACTTTTGGGCTTCCTGGTGCGGCCCCTGCAAGATGATAGCTCCCTTTATTGAACAAATTGCCGATGAATACGACGGCAGACTCAAAGTGGGCAAAATTAACGTAGACGAAGAAGGCGAACTGGCTATGAAGCACAACGTTGCTTCCATACCCACTTTGGCGGTCTATAAAAACGGCGAACAACTGTTTATTCAAAGCGGCGCCATGCCCAAAAACCAGATAGAAAGCCTGATTCAGCAATATCTGTAAATCCTAATTTATCTCTGAGCCTGGCATACAACATTATCTGCAATATATTAAGCAAAGAGATGGTATGCTAGGCTCTGCGTTAAATTAAGGCTTATACCGGCCTACGTTATTTTTTTTACCTGGAGTTGCTCCGCTGGTAACTGTCACATACCAATCCTTTGCACTATGGGAATTTGTCCTGTATTCGTCCCGGTTAATTGTCCGTGTGGCGGTATTGCCGTTGGTATTTACGGCATCTTCCGGTTCTGAACCGGACCACATACCCTGCCTTGCCATTTCTATTGCCGGAGGAGTCATGGAATCCTTCCATTTATAGTTACTGGAAAGAAGCAGGACTCCGTCCAGGATATTGTCATCCTGATCCATAATGTAAATAACATTGGTATCGTGAAGCTTAAGCGTGCCGGGCATCCAAAAATCACGCGCCGTAGTCAGCGCATCATTCCCCTTTGATTCACCCAAATTAGTTCCCGTCTCATTAACAATTCCCGGTTCAATGCTTCGTGTATGAACAACGATGTACTCGTCTTTCTTTACCTCCGCCGGCGGAAATTCAAAAATCGGTTCCTTCTTTTCATAGGCTGCAAAAAGCCGCATTGCCCCCAAGTTTCCGGCGCTCATTGCCTTTAATTCCACAAACTCTACTCTGGCATTACCGTTGGAATTACTGTAAGCGGTTCTGATTTCGTTGATCACCAATTCCGGCATACGTTCATTCCGGGTCCGAAAACTAACCAGTACATTAAGTGTATTCCGGCTTTTATCCTCAACCAGAATATCCGTAGAAACCAGAGATCCCCCCGGCAAGGCAGAGTTAAAACGAACCGTAACCATTTCTCCCTGACTAAGGATTTCCGATTCCATAGGCGGATCGAAATACAAAGACGTAACCTTTACATCCCGGGAAAAATAAAAATTCACCTCTCCTTCGGCAGGTGTTTTACAGCCAAAAAACACCACCGACGAAGCGCTGGTTCCCAACAATCGCTGCAGGCTGGTTTCAGTGGAACAGGCCGAAATAAACAGCGCTGTAATCGCAGCAAAAAACAAAATAGTTTTAAGTTTTTTCATAGTAGCCTCCTGACCATAAGAAGGTACTATGTCGCTTGTTGCTTGTATTCGGAGAGAAAAAAATATTTTTTTGTATTTTCAATACAAGAAAAACGGCTTTTTATACTTTAATCAATACCCTTTTTCGTGATTTCATTAAGAACCTTTTTTAAAAATTTGTTTTTTATTTCATTATGTCTGGGAACAGCAACCTTTTTTCCAGTTATTTGATGGATGTATATATCATGTCTTGTTCCATGTCTATAAAAAACAAGACCATTTTGCTCAAGGAAAAAAATAAAATCTTTACGGTTCATCCAACTATTTCCAAAACACCGTGTTTCTGGCGTACATCAAGTGTTCCATCCTGTATCATTTCGTAAATATCCGCAAGATTTTCTTCAAAATCTTTTAGATTTTCACCCTGAGTTGGGTATTCAGGATAATCATCCAGATGACCAACTAAATACTCACCATCCATTTCATATGTATAGCGAAGTTTAATCCTGTCTAATGAGGATTTTATGCTTTCATCAGATAATTGAGTTTTTCCCATAAGGTTACTCTCCTCTGCTTGTTATTGTAATCTAATGGAGTATCCACGTCCAGCATTACTGACCATAAGAAGGTACTATGGCGCTTGTTGCTTGTATTAGGGAAGAAAAAAATATTTTTTTATTTTCAATACAAGCAAGAATCATTTTTTTGCATTATATACAGTGATAATGCCACTTAGGCTTGAAATCAAAACAATTGTTATTGTACATTACAAAGGAAGGTACATTTATGGCTGAATCCGAGACATTAAACTTTGAAAAGGTATGGGCTATGTTCAAGGAGACTGATCAAAAATGGCAGGAAACCGACCGGAAATTTCAGAAGAAAAGAGAAGAAAATGAGCGAAAATGGCAGTTAGCCAAGGAAGAAGAAGAAAAGAAACGACAGGCGGCCAAAGAAGAATGGGCAAAAGAAAAGAAGGAAATTGACAGGATTATCGGTAAACTTGGTAACCGCTTTGGTGAAATGATCGAACATATGGTTGTTCCCGGCATTACTGATAAATTCAGGAGCTTGGGCTTTAACTTTGAAGAAATCTCACAGGATATTAAAATAGAAGATGCATTGGGTAACCGTCTTGCAGAAATTGATATTATGCTGGAAAACGGCGATGTCAAAATTGCGGTGGAAGTAAAATCAAAACCAAATCAAAAAGATGTAGATGACCATGTTGCACGGATGGAATTTTTAAGAAAACGCGCAGATAGTCGTAATGACACCCGCAAGATTCAGGGGGCAATAGCAGCCGCCATAATAGATAAAACAGTCCGGGACTATGCCCAAAAAGCCGGTTTTTATACAATTGAGCAAGCCGGAGATACAATAAAGATAAACATTCCGGATGATTTTAAACCCCGTGAATGGTAGTAATCGGTAAATATTTAAACAGGTTCATTTAGGTCAATTTTTGTAAATAATTGTCTCTGATGCGATTAATTGCCTTTACAATATCATCATTATATTTCTGGATAATGCTGCCGGGTTTGGCCGGCATTATATTTTCCGGTTTAAACAATTCGTAGACTTCGACATGGAACACATCAGCAAATTTAACTATGGTAGTCGGGGAAGCCCATTTTTTGCCGGTCTCGATATCACTTAAAAAATTGATGGAAATATCGACCTTTTCCGCCAATTCAGCCTGCGACCACTTAAAAAGCGCCCGGTAATGCTTGATATTCACGCTGAATACCTTTAATAGCTCTCTTTCAGTCATAATACCCTTAACGTATGGGTCTATCATGCTTTGGGATTGACAAATTAAGAAACATCGGTAAGAGTTATATATACATCTGTTGGTTGGATATATAATACCCTAAAAGTATTGTATGAAATTTCATACAAAAAGGAGTTGTTTTATGAAAGATTTTATTAATGATATCACTACCGGTTTAGAAGCGTTGAATAATAACTCTCTTAAAGGCGATAAAAACTGGACTAACGCAATTAAGAAAGCAATTATTAAAGTTGCAAAAAAATATGATTTAATAGTAAATTGCAAATTAAATGGGGAAGAAGATGAATATATCGAAAACAAAGAATGGCTTTACGATATAATTGTTTATACAAATAAAAATGGCATATTTGATGAAGTATATCTGGTTGGCGAATCTGAATGGAATCCTTATCTACAAGAGATAGAAGATGATTTTTTAAAAATAATATTTGCACGGGCAGAAATTCGTTTAATGGTTTTTCAGGTTTCCAATGATATTTACGATGAATACAAAAACAGATTAATAGAAATTATCGAAAAGTCAAATTCATGCATTAAGGGGGACAAGTACCTGTTTGCAATTTATAATACGTCAACAGAAAAATTCAAAGTTGAACAATATGTTAAAGAATAACAGGTTAATAATGGCGGTGTTTATCGCTGGAATTTTATAAAACATTTAAAAGGGGATTCTTATGAAAAAGAAACTTGGGGTTTTGGCAATTTTAGTTTTTTGCTTGGCGGTGATTTCTTGTGATACGGGTAGTACCTCTATCCCAGACGGGCAGGTGTTTTTTCAGTCAGGTACCAGTGATGCAAGAAACGTTCGAAGTGTTTCTGGAGATAATGTCGAGTTTCTTGTCTCAAATTTATTGCTTGTAAGGGATGATGCACCAACGAACGGCTGGCTTATAGGCGAGTCTCCATCGGTAAATAACATCGGCTGGTATGACGTAGCTGGGTTAAACAGAACTACAGTTTGCACACCGCTCAACAATGCTCCTCATTCATGTATAAGGCTTTCAATTAATGCTATTAGAGTAAATGATACTATAATATGGCACAATGGGGCTGGTGGGTGGCCTCCAGGGTTTGATTATCTTAGCCAGTATGATCGCTTTAGCCTCGCCGGTATTTGGCCTCCTTTTGATATAATCGCCGGAGATAAGTCAAAACTTGGCAAACACGAATACATAGGCATTGGCGGCATGGACAATGATACACCGGAAATTCCATTTAATGGAGTTTCTGGTTTAATGCAAGTAAATGAATTCATTATATTTGTAGACGAAACAAAACTACATACCAATGGAACCATTGAATCCGACTGGTGGGAATGTTTTTCCTTTTCTGTACGTTAAAAATGATTATTGGGTTTTCCGTCATTTTTGGCGGAAAACCTATGTACGCATAAAAACTTTCACATCAAAGTACTATGCTACCAAAAATACGGTTTTTCCGGCGCTTTAATTCGTACGGTATCTCCCGTTTGTTCAACCACATACATTCCGCTTTCCAGAGCAAAATCACGGGCGTTTTTGTTTGTTAATGCTGCCGCAACAGCTCCGGCAAATATTCTTTTATCGTTACGTTTATCTGCATAACCCCGCAGGATTTCCAACCGTTTCTTATGATCCTTTACATCAGTTTTGGTTAGTATGGATTTTACCTCCACCGCCATAACGTATTCCCCATTTTCCAGCAGTAAATCAATTTCTGCCAGGGCCTGTCCTTGTTCATCCGTAATAATGGTATTTTGCGAAACCCTGGTAAAACTATAATTAAGCGCCCTGAATTTTTCGACAATATTGGAAACAGCAAGATGCTCAATTAACTGTCCGAAACGGTTCCCCAGTTTGCTAATTTTTCGGTCAGTTTCCTTCATTTGTCGATCGGTTTCTTTCATTTGCCGATCTGTCTCCTTCATTTGCCGGTCAGTTTCTTTCATTTGAAGAGCGTTTTCCTTTATTTGCCGATCTAATTCTTCAGACCTTTCTCTCCATTCACGGTTAGATTCCTTGAGCGAAGCCCAGACATCTTCAAAAGTAACCCCTTTTTGCGGTTTGCGGGTTTTCGTCTTACCCATGTATCAGCCTCCATATTTACTATAGTGGGAACATACAGAAATAGCCAGTATTTCCCATGTACCATGATATAAGACATTATGGTGTTTGTTGCTTGTATGTAAGGAAGATTTTTTTACGGCCCTTCGTGATTTTTCACAAGCCCATACATATGGCGGACCTTCGCCGTGTTGCATTATTCGAATAACATACTTATTGTTTTGGGCGCTATTCCTCGCCGTCTTCTTCTTTTACAATTCTGTCCAGACCAATAACAAAATCGCCTGTATCAATTGTAACGATGCGAACTCCCTGGGCAGAGCGGCCCATAACACTGATTCCCGCAACTTTTAACTTAATCGATTTACCCTGGCTGGTTATACACATAATTTCTTCGTTATCCAGCACATTTACGCAGCCGACAATTTCGCCGGTTTTTTCCGTAACGGTGTAAATCCGCTGGCCTCCCGTGGCCCGCCCATGAGCACTGAATTCGGAAAAATTTACCCGCTTCCCATAACCGTATTTGGAAAGGATCAGCATTTTTTCTTCGGGGTGAACCTGGAGCAGTCCGGCCAGTTCATCATCTTTGGAAAGCCTTATACCGGAAACACCGCGGGATGCACGGCCTGTGGGACGGATCTGATCTTCGTGGGTACGCAATGCCTGGCCTTTTCGGGAGACAAGCACTACTTCGTTATTGCCGCTGGTAAGGAGGGCGCTGACAAGCCTGTCTCCCTCGTCCAGATTAATAGCAATGATCCCTCTGGTTTTTGCATTGCTGAATTCGCCAACAGCAACTTTTTTTACCACGCCCTGGGCAGTACCCATAAAGAGGAAACTCTGGTTATCATTACCGGTAAAATCTTTAAGCGAAACAATAGCCGTTATGTCTTCGTCCGGGGAAACTGTAAGAAGCGATTTGATGTGAGTCCCTTTGGAAGTACGGCTTCCTTCGGGCAACGCATGGACTTTCATCCAGTAGGCTTTTCCTGCGCTGGTAATAAAAAGAATATAGTCGTGGGTAGAAGCCACAAATATCTGAACGACAAAAT
>WRIB01000051.1 GCA_009782955.1 Treponema sp.
AACGCTCCGCATTCTTTCCGGCTGCCGTTCGGGAAGTTCTGTTTTTACAGATGACCAGGGGGAACCTTCCATAAAACTCACCAGGCTTTCTTTTGGGGAACTGAGTTTCCGGTATTCTTCCATAGAAAGAACAACGGCGCTTTCTTTTCCGTGAACGGTGATAATCTGCGGTTCATGCTCCGCTGAACGAATTACTTTGCTGAACATAGCTTTTGCCTCCTGAATTTGCCAATATGGCCCTTGTCTAACAGAATATTCAAACATTTATCTCTCCTCAAAAATAGTCTAACCAGTCAGACTATTTTTGTCAAGTGCTTTTTTTTATTTTCAGTCTCTAGGCACCCTTGCCCGAAATAATATAGCATAACTTATGAATTCAGATGAACTGCGCTCCAAATATATTGAATTTTTTGTCAAACATGGTCATGCCCAGATAGAAGGAAAATCCCTGATCCCGGAAAATGATCCGACTGTGTTGTTTACTACTGCTGGGATGCATCCCCTGGTACCTTACCTCCTTGGGGAACCTCATCCTGCAGGCAACAAACTGGTAGATTACCAAAAGTGTATACGAACCGGCGATATTGACAGTGTTGGGGATTCCAGTCACCTTACATTTTTTGAAATGCTGGGAAACTGGTCTTTAGGGGATTATTTTAAGGAAGGAGCCATCAGGATGAGCTATGAATTCCTTACCTCTAAAGAGTGGCTTGGCATTCCGCCGGAAAAAATCGGCGTTACCGTTTTTGCCGGGGACGAAAATGCTCCAAAAGATGATGAGTCCGCAGATATATGGAGATCCCTGGGGATTCCGGAAAACCGTATTAGCTACCTTCCCAAAGAAGATAACTGGTGGGGTCCCGCGGGAAGTACAGGCCCCTGCGGTCCGGATTCGGAGATGTTTTACGATATAGGAAAAGAACCCTGCGGCCCGGAATGCGCTCCGGGCTGCCCTTGCGGAAAATGGCTCGAAATCTGGAATGATGTGTTCATGCAATATAATAAAACTGCGGAGGGAACCTACGAACCATTGTCACGCAAATGCGTTGATACAGGCATGGGCATTGAACGTACAGTAACGATCCTTAACGGCAAAAAATCAGTTTACGATACGGAAATATTCGCCCCGATTATTACTGCTGTTACAGGTGCTTTGAATCCCGGAGGCTACAGCTATGGTTCCAATGCCGATAAAGACAAATCAATCCGTATAATATGCGATCATGTGCGTTCCGCAACTTTTATCCTGGGGGATGCAAGAGCGGTAAGCCCATCCAATGTGGGAGCCGGTTATGTACTTCGGCGGCTGATACGCCGGGCTGTACGGCATAGCAGAAAACTTGGCATAGAAAGCCTTCTTCCTATTGCACAGGCCGTAATTGATAAATTCGCCCATGCCTACCCTGAACTGAAAACAAACACCGGCTATATTGTACAGGAACTAAAAAACGAAGAACAGAAATTCCTGGAAACACTCCAAAAGGGTGAACATGAATTTGAAAAACTCCTCCCCAATATCCTTAAGGGTTCCTCAAAGGTCTTATCCGGCAGGCTGGCCTTTAAACTCTACGATACCTATGGCTTTCCCATTGAATTGACTGAAGAACTGGCTACGGAAAACGGGCTCAGTGTAAACCGGGAAGAATTTGACGAAGCCTTTAAAAAACACCAGGAATTGTCCCGGGCACAGGGCAGCGGAGTTTTTAAAGGCGGCCTTATTGACCAGGGAGAAATGGCCATAAAATACCATACCGCTACCCATCTGCTCCATAATGCACTGCGTATGGTTTTGGGAGATCATGTAGCACAGAAAGGTTCCAATATTACTGCCGAAAGGATGCGATTTGACTTTTCACATAATGAACCCATGACAGCGGAGGAGATAAAAAAAGTAGAAGATATTGTAAACGAGGCTATTCAAAATGATCTCCCTGTTGGTATGGAAGTAACCACCATAGAGAAAGCCACGGCTTCCGGAGCAATAGCCCTTTTTGGAGAAAAGTACGAATCCCAGATAAAAGTTTATTCCATAGGCGAAGGAGCCGCTTGCTTTTCCAAAGAAGTTTGCGGAGGCCCTCATGTGGAACGTACCGGAACAATGGGATGTTTTAAAATTCAAAAAGAGCAGTCTTCATCGGCAGGAGTCAGACGCATCCGGGCTGTTTTGGAGTAAACGGCCTTTTGTTCGCTCTTTCAAAGCCATTTACAAAACTAACCAGGTTTTGTAAATGACTCTGTTACCTTATTGCTTTTAATTTCTTTTATATTATGGTACATTTATTATAACGAGGGTTAATGGTGTTATTTATGAAGCGATTTATGGTGTTTTTATGTATTTTTCTTATGGTTTCGGTTTTTGGTTTTGCCCAAATAGATCTTCAGACGGTTGCCATAATCAATCTTTCCAGGACTGAAACGATTAACGTTAAACAGTTTAAAGAATATGTTTCTTGGGAAACATTTCAAAAAGCCTTATCCACTCAGAATGACAATGCCAGATTGACGGATAACGAAAGGCGGCAAGCTCTGGAGACTTTGGTAAACCTGTATCTGGCCTGTCAGGCGGCGGAAAAGGAAAAAATCATCGTTGCAGACAAGGAAATTAACCAGGAATTTGATAAAATTATAAAGGACTTTACCGATGGACTTGCACAGATGATAGGGCGCGCTCCCACCGATGCGGAAATCGATGCAGAGCTTCTGAAAAGAACCGGAATAACCAGGCCAGCTCTAAAAGAAATAATGAAACGCACCATTATTACTCAAAATTACCTTGGTGAAAAAAAACAAAGTCTTTTTGGTGCAATTAAACAGCCTACAGAAACGGAAATTTTGGCTATTTACAATGACGCAAAAAGTAAAAATGGTTTTATCCGGCCTGACACTGCCCGGATACGTATGATTGTTGTTCCGTATCGTAATGCCAGTGAAAAAACCGGAGCTCAAAATAAAGCCAATGAATTAGCCAGGCAAATTGGCAGTGATCCCGGCAAGTTTGACGAAACTGCACGGGATTTTATAAAGCCAAATTCAGGGTATCATACCACGGAAGGTTTTATATACAAAGACGAAAGAATCCGCCAGGCCATGGGTGCTGCCCTTGTAGATGCTGTGTTTGCCCTAAAGCAGGGAGCTGTTTCCAAGGTAGTAGAACTGCCGGATGGTTTTTACATTATCAAAATAATGGAAGCCTACAGATCAAAAACGTTGGCTTTGGACGATATCTATGATTTGCGGGATCCCAGGTCTATAACTGTTCGGCAATTTATTGCCAGCGTTGAACTACAGCAGCGTTATTTGGATACCCTTCAGCAGGCACAAGCAGAACTGATAACAGAATTATGGGAAAAGGGAATAGTTGATATCAAGAACGACATCTACAATAGCATCACCTGGTAAATGGGAAAGAGGCATAAAGAGCGTATTCTGGCTTTTCAGGCTCTCTATGCCTGGGATACTCAACATTCGTTGAGTTCTCAACATTCGCTGAGTCCAGTGAATGATAAAGAACAGGCTTTAGAGGAACTGCTTGATTTTTCCTGGGCTGATAAAAAGCTGTCGGTAAACAACGGCAAGCAATCAGAAGAGGATGAAGAAGTCTCTACCGGAGATTTTTCCCGGCTCCTTGTAACAGGAACGGTGGAAAACATTGTTGCTGTAGATGCTATGATCCGAAAGCATCTGCTTAATTGGGATTTTTCCCGGTTAACCGGTGTCGATCGGGCCATACTCCGCCTTAGTGTTTACGAGCTGTTATTTCAAACTACCCCGCCTTCGGTTGTCATAGACGAAGCAGTTGATATTTCCAGAGAATACGGTACGGACGATTCCTACAGGTTTATTAATGGAGTTTTGGACGGGATAAAGAAAACCATTCAAAGCTAGATGACTGCAAAACCCATTTAGTATACAATTGTCTCAATCGATATAAAGGAGAAATGTAATGAATAGGCAGGCAAGTCTTTTAAAGGGTGTATGCCTTTTGGGACTTGTGGTTTTTCTTGTTCTACTGGGAACTCTTGTTTTCGTATCCATTCATGGAGGCATTCCGCTTCTTTCACCAATCAGGCTCAGAAAAAGCTCTTTTACTCAGGCTCTGGAAGAATACGATCAAAAAGATAAAAACGGCCTTTCATTCAGGCAGCATAACTCACTGCTTGACGCATTGGAAAAAAGAGCAGTGGATACGGAAAATACTCTTGCAGTATTAAAGCGCCGGCGGTACCAGGGTTCTCATGCTCTGTCTGACAGGGACCAATACCTAAATTCCTACATTCTCTCCGCAGCCCGGGCACACAAACAGTATCCCCATTCCGCTCAAATAGCCGCTATTGCCGCAGAAGCATTGATATTAAGCGGCTTTTCCGGTGAAGGAGAAATTGCAGCAGAACTCCAGGAACTGGCTTCCATTATGTCTGAAGGATCTCTTACCAATTTATCCCTTGCTTTTTCGGTTTATGCCGGCTCCATGAAAGACCCTGTACAGGCTATTATTCTTAAACGGGAGCTCTTTACACTGCTCTGTTCTCTGGCAGAAGGAGAAGAACGGGAAAGATATCTGGTTAATTCATGTATCAGGACAATTTTGGAAGGTAATTCCAATGAAGCGTTTGTAATGGTAAACGCTCTTTTTTCGGAATCTCCCATAAGGGATGATACTATCATTTTTGGCGCTGAGTTTTTTTACGATTACAGAAATTTTCTCCGCTCGGCAGAATTGTTTTCAGCATTTACCGACAGCCGGAGCCTTAGCCGCCAGGCCGATGCTTTGTGGCTGGCAGGTTTTAGTGATAGTGCCCGGGGATTATGGCGGGTAGCGGCAGCCGATATCGGAAATACAGCCAATGATGATACAGCCGATTTTCCTTCCATTAAAGCCCGGTCTTATTACAACCTCGGTTCCACTACAACCAACAAACAGGAAGCAGGGTATTATCTGGAACAGGTATTTGCAGCCAACTCAGATTATGAACAGGGCAAGATTTTCGGAACAATTCGTTATTCACGGATTGTCCCTGCAGATCGGGCTTTGGCAATACTCTCCCAAACCGATTACGAACGCGAAGGGCTTTTTGATCTGGAAATGCTGCGGCGAAGAACCGAAGATTGGGATGTGGACAAAAGTGTCGCAGAAACCTGGATGCTTCTGAACCGTCACAATAATGACGAACGGCTTTTTGAATGGGCTGTCTGGTACTTCGACTTCCAGCATCGTTATAACGAAACCGCCCTTGCCCTGCGAAATGCGGGGATTAACAGAGTAGAAGGCCCATGGTCGGCTTTGCATCGTGCCTATGCTTTAATCCGCCAGCGTGACTTTATTGAAGCGGAAAAAATGCTGCGAAGCATAGTCCGCTCTCCTCAGGAAATAAAAAGTGTACCAGGACGAAGAACCCAGCCCTTGTGGCAGGCCGCAGCCGACCTGGCCATGCTGCTGGAAAAACAAAACAATTTTCAGGAAGCCTTACAATATTATGAAATTGCCGCCGCACAATTGTCGGGGCTTATTGCCAGGCCGCCAGCGGCACTTCCTCCTGAAGCATTTTTACCCGATGAAGAACGAGGTATACCCTCAGCAGGCACCTCATTGGAAAGAAGAGATGCGGCAAAGATTCAGCTTCGTATAGCAAGTATACTCCGCGCTTTGGGAAAAACCCCGGAAAGCGTCCGTGCTCTGGATTATGCTCTGGACCTTGACCCGGAAAATATGGAAGCCAGACTGGAAAAACGCCGTATTGAAGCAGAACGGGGTTTTTTATAATAGTATCTTGACTAATGCCGGTTAATTCTTTATACTTAATTCAATCCAAATAATAATTATTGTCATCAGGAGGAATATATGAAGGTTAAACCCTTGGCCGACCGGGTCATTGTAAAGCTCGAAAAGAACGAAGCAAAGACAGCCGGAGGAATTATCATCCCCGATACCGCCCAGGAAAAAACCCAGCAAGGTACCGTGGTTGAAGTAGGACCGGGCACCGAAAAAGAAAAAATCACCGTAAAAAGCGGCGATAAAGTAATGTACGACAAATACGCCGGTACCCAGATCAAAATAGACGGTGTGGAACATCTTATCCTTAAAATGCAGGATATTGTTGCAGTTATCGAGTAATTAAAATCAAACAATATACCTCTCCTGGTGCTTAAAAGTACCTGGAGAGGTATATCTATATCAATGAACCTCCTCGCCCTAAAGGGCGGGGTATTAAACCCCACTGCGAATCAAAAAGTAAATTTACCTTCTTAGGATTCAGACCTGTTGCTGTATCCACACCATCATTTCACCGGGGTTGCGATTTCCCCAGGAACCGTAAGGCACAGCATTAAGTTCGACATCTTCCGTTTGAGGAATAAATTTTTCAGAAAACGATTCACTTTCTTTGGGCAAGACAAGCCTTTTCCCCTTGGCTTTGACTATCGTTACACCTCCCAGAAGGTCTTCGCGCCACTGTTCCTCCAAGGGAGCGTTTACATCCAGGGATAGGGCAGCGAGATTGGAACCGTTATCAGCTTCTTCAAAACAGAAAATTTCAGGCCCGCGGGCAATGGCGATTTTTCTGCAATTTTGGTGTACCTTTGGATTGGCATAAACAATGCGCGGCTTAATGGTAAATGATACAAGAACTTCGTCATTGCTCCAGCTTCGCTTAATAACAAAGTAACCTTTTTCTTTTGTCCCGTCCGCAGCAGCGCCATTAAGCATTACATTAAAATCTTCGGCAAAGTCCGGTATTCGTATATGAAGAGCAAAAGAAACGTCTGCGGCCTTAATTCCTATGTTAATGTTCCCTGTTTTAGGGTAATCGGTTTTTATGGAAACACTTACATTTTTTCCATCAACCTCAAAAGAAGCTTCGTTTTGGATAAAGAGATTAATAAAGAAATTGCCGTCGTTAATAAAATAAATATACTGTCCAAGACTGGTAAATGTCCTGGCCACATTCGTAGGACAGCAGGCTACATCAAACCACTTTTGCCGTACCGGTTTAATATGGGCTCTGGAACTGTTGGTCAGACAATTATCAGGCTGCACTTCCAGGGGGTTCACATAAAAATAGCGGTCTCCTTCCAGAGAAATGCCGGCTCTGATTGTATTGTAGAGAGCCCGTTCAACCGTATCAATGTAGGAAGCATCAGCAGTAATCCGGGCCATACGCAATCCAAAGAGGGCAAGTCCGATAGACGCACAGGTTTCCGAATAATTTATATCGTTGGGAAGATCATAATCTATGGTAAACCGTTCCCAAAAACCTGATGATCCGATGCTTCCGGTAATATACATCCGTTTTTTTACAATATTGTTCCAGAGAATTTTACATCGCTCCAGCAATTCCCCGTCTTCGTATTCTTCTGCCAGATCAGCCATGGCGCAGTACATATACGTTGCCCGGACTGCATGTCCCTCTGCCGTATCCTGTTTTCTGACCGGAAAATGTGACTGGGAGTAAAGCGGATCATACCCGGAAAATTCCGGAAAGATGCGGCGGAAACCGGGACGCTTCATTTCTTCCAGAAAATAATTAGGAGGTGTCCCTCTTTGATCCACAAAATATTTTGCCGTATCCAGATAGGTTTTTTTTCCTGTTGTATGGTAGAGCTTTACCAGGGCCAGTTCTATTTCCTGATGCCCCGGATATCCGTGAATTTGATTATCAGCAGGGCCAAAAGTTTTGCAGATAAGGTCTGCAAGACGGCAAACAATTTCCAAAAAGGCCTTTTTTCCCGTAGTTTCGTAATATGCTACTGCTGCTTCGATAAAATGTCCGGCGCAGTACAGTTCATGTCCTTCGGTAAGGTTTTTCCATTTTTCCTGCGGGTAAAGCAGGGTAAAGTAGGTGTTAAGGTATCCATCCGCTTCCTGAGCCCGTCCGATAAGGGCAATTACATCGTCGGCGGTTTTTTCCAGTTCCGGATCGGGGCGGCTTGCAAGACTATAGGCAATCGCTTCCAGCCACTTGGCGGCATCAGAATCCAGAAACGCTGTACCCTTACGTTCACCTTTCTCTTCTCCGGCGGCAATACGGAAATTCTTTAAACAATAACTGGGAAGGGCATCGGGAACCTGGTCGTTTAGAATTTTCCACTGATATGGTATTACCTTATTGGGAATCAGGGTTGTATACCGGTTCCAATAAGAATCGTCGATATGTATTGCAGCAAGGGGCAGGGATTGCTTCATGCCGTTACTCCTTTTTTTAGCCGTATCACATTCCAGGATGCAGGAGGAAGATTAATTTCAAGCAGCATCGATCCCGCTCTGCTTTCAAGTTTACCGTCCTGTCGTACTGAGCTTGTATTCAATACGCTGGGTTTTACTTTTTCTTCCAGGGCAGAATTATGTGCCTTAAGGTCTTTGTTACAAAGAATCCGGTGTTCTGCAAGCTCCATATTTCCAAATCCTGCAATTTCTGCATTCAGGTTCAAACCATCTTCTAAATTTCGGTTTACCGCAAAAATGGTAATACTGTTATTTTCTTTATTATAAACTGCCACTGCTTCAAGGTAGGGTACATCGCCGTACTCAGCTGAAACGTAGTTGTCTGCAATTACAGGACAACGCAGCACTGTTCCCCGCCCAAAGCAGGAAACATCCATAAACGGATAAAATATCGTTTGCCGCCAGGCTTTGCCGCCTTTTTCGGTCATAATGGGAGCAATCACATTTACCAATTGTGCCAGGCAGGCAATCTTTACCCGATCTGCATTTTTTAACAAGGTGATCAACATACAGCCAACAACCAGCGCATCTTCCATATTATAAACATCTTCCAAAAGAGGCGGCGCCTCTGTCCATTTTTCAATTTTTGTATCCGCATCATTACTGTGGTACCAAACATTCCATTCATCAAATGAAAGGTTTATGGTCTTATTGCTGTTTTTCTTTGCCTTTGCAAGATCGCAGATCCCCGCAACAGTTTTAATAAACCGGTCCATTTCAAGGCTGCGGGCAAGGAAGCCGGGAGTATCGTTTTCTTTGTTGGCAAAATAAATATGCAGCGAAAGATAATCTGCATGATCATAGAGATGATCAAGTACTGTAGTTTCCCAGCTGCCAAAACTCGGCATCTTAAAGAAGGAACTTCCGCAGGCTACAAGTTCTATGGAAGGATCTGTCCACTTCATAACTTTGGCGGCTTCCGTCGCAACTCTGCCGTATTCATCGGCAGTACGGCGGCATATCTGCCAGGGGCCGTCCATTTCGTTTCCCAGGCACCATAGTTTAATACCGTGCGGATCGCTGAACCCATGGCTTTGACGCAAATTACTCCAGTATGTTCCGCCGGGAAAATTGCAATACTCCACCAAATTTCTTGCCTCATCGGCGCCGCGGGTTCCCAGGTTTACCGCCATCATAACGTCTGTATTTACTTTTTTGGCCCATTGGATAAATTCATTCGTGCCAAAACGGTTACTCTCTTTGGTGTTCCAGGCAAGGTCCAGCCGCACGGGCCGCTGTGTTACCGTCCCTACACCATCTTCCCAATTATAACCGGAAACAAAGTTACCCCCCGGATATCTGACAACAGAAACATCCAGCTCTTTAACAAGGTTTGCAACATCATTCCGGAAACCATTGTCGTCAGCTTCCGGATGTCCCGGTTCCCAGATACCTCCGTAGACCGCTCTGCCAAGATGTTCAATAAAAGATCCAAACAGACGATTGTCTGTTTCTCCGATGGAAAAATCTTTGTGCAAGGTTATTCTTGCGTTCATGCACACGCCGCCTTGTTGATCTTAAAATTACTGTTAACAATTAGTTTTTCATTCCGGTCATTACGATGCCTTCGACGAAATACTTTTGCCCGATCAGGTAAATAATTGTACCCGGTATAAACGAAAGGCAGATCGCCGCAAACATCTTTCCGTAATCGGTCGAAAACGAGCCAACAAAAGCTTTTAAACCCATTACCAGTGTGAATTTATCCGGCGAATTGATATAAATGGTTTGCGTCAGCAAGTCGTTCCAGTTAGTAATAAAAATTAAAAGTCCCACCACGATAATCGCCGGCTGAATACTGGGCAGCAGAACAATTAGCGTACGCATGTAGCCGGCACCGTCTATGGAGGCGGCTTCGTCCAATTCCTTGGGAATGGTCATAAAAAATTGCCGAATCAGGAAAATATTAAACGCACCGCCGCCGCATAAATACGGTAATACCAACGGCCAGTACGTATCTACAAGTCCCAGTTTTGCCCATACGATGAACAATGGAATCAGCGTTACCATCCCCGGTAACAACATCGATCCTACACAAAGTGAAAACAAAAATTTCTTGCCCCTAAAGCGCAGCCGCGCAAAGGCATATCCGCAAAATACCGCTGTGATGGTTCCAAATACAACGCAGGGAACGACGATTAATAAGGTGTTTCCTACCAGTTTAAAATAGTTAAAAGAATTCGGATTAAAATTATAATTACCCCACTGCCAGTTTTTCGGAAAGAAACTTGTCGATCCAAATACTTCGGCATTGTTCATTAACGAAGAACGGAATATCCACCATATCGGAAGCAGAGTCATGGCTGTAAACAGGGTTACGGCTGTAAAAGAGATAATATCAACAATCATTTTGTTCCGTTCTTTGCTTCTGTAGAAACTTTTTAAGGGAACCTTAGGTTGTGCGGACATATCTTGATTCATCATGATTTGGCTCATTACTTTCCATCCCCTTCATAAAATATCCATTGTTTTGATGTGATAAACAGGATAAAGGCAAGGATGGCGGCTATGATAAAAAATACAACTGATATGGCGCCGGCTCTTCCCAGGTCCCCGTTTCTAATGCCTGTCCAGTACAGCACATACGTCATAAAGTTTGTTGCCTGTCCCGGCCCGCCCTGCGTTTGGGCAAGCGCGGGAACAACAACCTGCAGACTGGTTACCAGGCTCATCAGGAGGTTATAAAAAATAATAGGTGTCATGCAGGGGATGGTAATACGCCAAAACCGTTGCCAGGCATTTGCGCCGTCTATCTCGGCGGCTTCATGATAAACCCTGGGTACGTTTTGCAGCCCTGCCAAAAAGATTACGATTAGGTTACCGCATCCCCAAACAGCGATCAATACCAAAGTGGGAATAACTGCGGCGGAAGAACTCATAAAAAAACTCTTTGGTAAACCAAAACCTGAAAGAATGTTATTAAACAAACCGTCGGGTTCTCTTTGCGTTAACAGAGCCCAACCGACGATAACACCGGTGGCGGGCAGAATATAAGGGACATAAAAGACCGCACGAAAAAAACCGCGGCCTGGTATCTTTCGATTTAAAAGCATTGCGATAAACAGTGAATAAACGACACTGGCGATAACCGCAAATAAAGAAAAATACAACGTTACCTTGATCGAGTTAAGAAAATTAACCTTGTTTTTATCCAGGATATCAATAAAATTCCGGAGACCGACAAATTCTATCGGTTTAGTCGAATAACCGTGAATCTGAGGTGTACTTAAATTGGTAAGACTTACACCAAAAACGGCAAGTAACGGTCCGTAAGTAATAAGCGACAATCCGAGGAAGGCGGGAATCAAAAAAAGATATGCCGCACGCTGTTCTTTACGCGCTATTAGGCCAAGTTTTTCCTTTCCTGGTTTTATCATTAAAAAAATAACTTCCTTGAAATAAGATAAAGGGCGCCTACCTTAGATTTATGGGAAAAACCGGCTTATTTGCCGGTTTTTCCAAAGCCATTTTCAAAACTAACAGAGTTTTGAAAATGGCCAACTTAACTGTTAAGAGCAGATTGCATTTGCGCACGAACCGCTTCGACCACTTCTTTAGCCGTCTTGGCGCCGGTAATCGCTTCCATCAGAGCGGGTCCAAGTATGGCATAAATCTTGTCGGTATTAGGCGTATAATACCAGCATGTTGATTTAGCGTTGCTGCTTAATGCGACATCAACAATCGCCGACTTGTAATTGGCAGCACCGATCTTTGCGCGGGCAGGATTGTTGTTAACCCATTCCGGCAGTTTTGCATCGGTATACCAGCTCTGAAGATTGGGCATCCACCAACCAGCTGCGATTACTCCGAAATTCTCTTCCGGACTCGTGTACCATCGTACAAATTCGGCTACCGCTGCCGGGTTCTTTGAACCGGCAAATGTCGCTACCGCACCTGCGGTGGAGATGGTAACTTTGTTTTGCATATAAGGCAGAACAGCTACGCCATAATCAAGACCCGGGAACCAGGGGTCGCCGTCTCCATGATTGCCTGCCAGTTCGTGGTTGCCCACGGCCCATTGGCCTTCCGTACTCATGGCAACTTTTCCGCTGCCGATGCCATACGCAAAACCGCTATCATTCTGATCGGGGGCAGGCTTGCCAATACCAAGCTCTACATAAAGGTCAAAAACCTTTTGCATACCCTCGATTGCCTTGTCATCAAAAACAATTGACCTGCCGTCTTCCGAGAAGAACCTGCCGCCGTTGGAAAGCGCCCAGACTTCCATCTGCCATGCGATTTGATTGATATAGCAGCCATACTGCTCGACATTGTTTCTGTCGAATCCGGCCTGGGTGGCATTCCTCCCGTTACTGTCGATGGTTAACCGCCTGGCCACTTCTACAAACTCATCCCATGACCATGCTTTATCAAGCGAGGCAGGGGGATATTCAACGCCGGCTGCATCAAACAAGGCCTTGTTGTACCACAATGCGAGAACTTCGTTGGCCGCCGACCAGGAAACCGTATTACCTCCGTCTTTGAACGCGAGATACGGGAGGGGCCTGTCGTTCACATCTTTGTAAATATCATCTGTTGACATAATGCCTTGTCTTGCCCAGCCAATGATACTGGCCTCAAGAATCATGCCGGCGTCCGGCAAATTGCCGCCCGCAGCCATGGACATGATCTTTTCGGTGTACTCTTCCTGGTTGATGTGCATCCCTTTTACAGTTACGCCGGGATGGGATTCACTGTACTTTGCAAGAATCCTCTCGGTGTTTTCCGCTTCGCCTGCGCTTCCCCAATAAGCGAAAACGATTTCAATGTCTCCCTTGCTGCTGCTGCCGCCGCCGCCGCAGGCAAAGAACAAAAAGCCAACCAGCAGAATTAAACCAATTACTGCTACTTTCTTCATAAATTCTTCCTCCATAATTAGGATTGTTCAGTTACCTAAACGTTTAGGTAATTATACCTTAAAAAACGAAGTTTTACTTCGCTTTATCTAATAAACCCCCTATTTACATAGTTTGTCAAGGAAAAAATGTTACTTTTTATAAATACCATAACGATTAGGTAATTTTGGAAACTCTTGCAAAGGATCGTCAAAAAGATACAATTAAACAGTGGTTACCATAAAAAAGATTGCCCAATTAACCAAAGTTTCCGCTGCTACTGTATCCAATGTACTTAATGGCAAAAGCGGTGCGGCCAGCGAAGCAAAGGCCCGGGAAATTATAGATGTGGCCCGTAACCTCCACTACATGCCGAATATGCTGGCAAAAAGCCTGAAACAACAGAAAACCAATACCATCGGCATAATTACGGAGGATCTGACGGTATTTAACACTCCGGAAATTGTAGACGGCATAGATGCCTGCTGCGAAGAAAACGATTACGGGATAATTCTGACCAATATGCGGCTTTTTAAGCGTTACAATAACGATTTTACCGATACACCCAAACACCATGAGCTGCTGGACGCCACTCTAAGAAGTATGAGCGCAAAACAGGTGGAAGGGATTGTCTATGTGGGGTACCATTGCCGGGAAATCGCCTATCTTCCGTCCCGGGTGCAGGTTCCCTTTGTATACGCATACTGCTACCCCAGAGAGGGGATTTATCCTTCCGTCCTGTATGATGATGAAAAAGCCGCCTTTGACGTAACAGAACTATTAATTCAAAAAGGCCACAGGAAAATCGGCGTTATTTGCGGCCCTGCCATTAGTTACCACACCCAGGCGCGGCTTCGCGGCTTTAACCGGGCTATGGCAAAACATCGTATCAGAACAAAACCGGGTATGGTGGTTTACGGCGACTGGGAGCGGCAATCCGGCTATAATCTGGCAGGCAGTTTGATTGATTTAAAGGTATCCGCTGTTTTTTCCTTTAACGATCTTATGGCCTCCGGTGTTTACGAGCGGGCGGCGGAACAGGGCCTCCAAATAGGAAAGGATCTTTCCCTGTTCGGCTTTGACAATCGCGATATAAGCCAGGGTTACGTTCCGGCGCTTTCCACGGTAGAACCGCCCCTGCATGAAATAGGCCATAAATGTGCAGAAATCATCTTAAGCCAAATAAAACGGCGGCGAACAACCAAAAAACGTCTCTTTTTACCCTGCGTTATTCATGAACGGAACTCCGTGTTTGTAACTCAGGTAAAATCGCCTGTGTCTTTTGCCTTGTCAAAGTAAAAATAAAGGTAGTAAAATAAAAATATGCCAGAATTAAGCCGATTTCTGGGTATTGCAATATTGATGTATTTTGACGATCATAATCCTCCGCATTTTCATGTGAGGTATAATGATTTCCGAGCAATAATTTCTATTGATGATTTGACATTAGTGGAGGGCAAATTACCGCCTCGTGTATTAGGGTTGGTTATGGAATGGGCTGAACTGCATAAAAATGAATTGTCAGAAAATTGGGATATGGTACAAAAAACTGGAAAATGGTTTAAAATAGAACCATTGGTTTAAGAGAGAGTTTATAATGGTTTGGGTTGTAAAAGCAGAATTGAAAAATGATTATAAAGTTTATATAGAATTTAATGATGGTATATCAGGTACTATAGATTTTAAAGAGAAATTGATAAATGATCATAGGGAAATCATTAAGGATTTATTGGATATAAAAATATTTAAAACAGTTAAGGTTGATTTAGATACATTATGCTGGGATAATGGCGTTGATTTTGCCCCGGAATATTTATATGAAGGGTTACGTTCCGGCGCTTTCCACTGTAGAACCGCCCCTGCATGAAATAGGCCACAAATGTGCAGAAATTATCTTAAGCCTGGGAAAACGACGGCGAACAACCAAAAAACGGCTCTATTTACCCTGCGTTATTCATGAACGGAATTCCGTGTTTGAAACTCAGGTAAAATCGCCTGTGTCTTTTGCCTTGTCAAAGTAAATATTAATTGTATTGATTATGTTATTTTGCAAAGAAATAAGGCTTTTTAGTGATGATTTACGGGTTTTTTCGGTAGTTTCTCTGCTTTCCGGAACCAAAAGCTTATATTCGGCAACATGGAGGGCTTTTGCCAGTTTTGTCAGAGTAGCGGCGCTTACCCACCTCCTGCATCCTTCAATATCGTTTAAGGTTTGAGCCGATAAATGGGACTTTTCGGCCAATTTTTCCTGAGAATACCCCAAATCTTTTCGATACTTTTTAATATTTCCGGCAAAAATTCTCCGAATCGGTTCTAAATCTGCCTTCATATAAAAATTATACGACATAAAAAAAGAAGTTGACCGCTTGCTATTTTAATTATATTATAGTGTTGCTTATAGCAAGTATAAGAAATTGCGGAGAAATTAATATTAAGAGGTTTTTATATGAAAAAATTTTTGCCGATTTTTGTTTGTTTCTTATTATTGGCAGGCTGGATTCATACCCAACAGATGAATCTTAATGATGTGATTAAACGCGCCGCAAGATCGGTGGAAGAAGTCCTGCCGCAAAGAGCTATGGTGGCAGTTCTTAACTTCGTCTCTCCTACTGAAACATTCTCGGATTATGTAATAGAAGAGTTAACCGGCGAACTTGTGGCCGGGCGTAAAGTTACTATTGTTGACCGCCGTAACCTTGCACTTATCAGCCAGGAAATGAACCTGCAATTGTCCGGTGATGTCAGCGACGAGTCGGCGCAGGCAATCGGACGAAAGCTGGGTGCTCAGTCCATTGTATCCGGAACTTTGACCAATATGGGATCCTTCTATCGTTTTAGGGTCAAGGTTATTAACGTAGAAACTGCTGCAATACAAACACAGGTTTCTTTGGACTTACAAAATGACGCTCAAGTTGCATTCCTTTTAAACGGCAGCCCGACGGCAAGTGGAAGTGCTGCAGCACCGGCTCCTTCAACACCGTCAGTGCCACAACCAGCATCGACTCCCACATCAACCACCTACAAAGTCGGCGACACCGGTCCGGCTGGGGGTATTGTATTTTATGACAAGGGAGTTCGGGAATCAGGTTGGAGATATCTTGAAGCCGCACCCACAGACTTCACCGATGTGCAATGGAGCTCATCATCCATAAGGATTGTGGGAACTGGAACAGGTATTGGTGATGGAAAAAAGAATACACAAATGATTATAGCGGAATTTACTCGTTTGGGGGAAACAAGCCGTGCAGCACAATACGTTGCAGCATATGATGGAGGTGGTTTTGCAGATTGGTTTTTGCCCAGTATGGATGAACTAAACGTGATGTACAGAAATTTGAAACAGAAGGGTATGGGCGGTTTTTCGAATGATTGGTACTGGTCATCATCTACGTACACAGTAAGTATACATAGAGGTCATGTATATAGACAGAGATTTAGCGATGGTCGCCAGGAATATACAGGGATCGGTGGAAGTGCCACTCCATGCTCGGTTCGTGCTATTCGGGCTTTTTAAATAGAAGGTCAAATATTTCTTGTATCAGTGTAATGGATATTCGGAATACGAGTGGAATGTCGGCGGCGACATAAACACCGCAAAGGAGTAATTAATGAAGAATAACAAAAGAATCTTCGCGGGAATAACAGTATTGGTATTGTTATTCGGGTTAGTGTTGGTTGGGTGTGTATCAATCACTTATGTGGAAACTGAAACTTCGTTGGAAATCTATAAGGTAGCTGTTGATTTGGTTAATTCACGAACTGGCGGGATTAGTGCAAGTGCACTTTTGTCAGGTTTGAGTAATCAATTTCCTGGCCTAAAATTACAGCCTATGGGAATGAGCTTTGGTTCAATTAATATAAATTATGGCGGTACAGCCAAGGAGCCAAAATCCTTCAAGATTTAATGTAAGATGGATGAAAGTAACATTGCAAATAAACCTGTTGAAGGTTCTGGAGGTGGTGTAAGTATAAGAACAGTTCCGATGGATACCATTATTACGAGCATTATTTCTGTTAAGGAATCAGTACGTACAGAAAACGCACAATAAAAGTAAAAGGCTCACATTAAGTTGAAGCAATAGAATCAGGAACTTTTGCAACCCTTCACGGTTTGCACTGTGAAGGGAATTTTTGGCAATCGCCAAAGAAGAGCAGGGAAAACATAAAAATATTTTTTGACTCAAAAAATAACTGGAGGTTAAAAAAATGAAAAAGACTATATTAATCGCCGTCTTAGCATTGTTTGTAGCAGTGGCGGCTTTTTCGCAAAATGAAAGTGATTTTACTGTCAATGACATAGGTGTCATTACGGCCTACAACGGCTGGGACACGGAACTGGTTATCCCCGCCCAAATTGAGGGTAAAAAGGTAACAGGTATCGCCGATGGAATGTTCAAGGCTTCCGGGCTTACCGCCCTTACCCTTCCTCAGAGTATTGAATCTATAGGATCAGAGTCCTTTTTCGGCAATAAACTGACAAGCCTTACTGTACCTGCTGGAGTAACCATACGCGACAACGCATTTTCTAACAACCAGTTAACAAGTCTTACCATACCTGACAGAGTATCCATCGGCTACTCCGCGTTTTCTAACAATCAGTTGACAACTCTTACCATAGGCGACAGAGTTACCATAGGCAACAATGCATTTTCCAACAATCAGTTGACAACTCTTACCATAGGCGACAGAGTTACCATAGGCAACAATGCATTTTCCAACAACAAACTAGGTAGAATCACTATAGGAACGAATAACTCGATTAATTCTGAATCTTTTGGACGTTCAGTATACTATGATTACTGCTGTAACGGTAGAAAAGTCGGAACCTATGCAGTACGTGCGGATTATCCTTCAAAATATGACGGTAACTTTTCCTATGTGGAAACACAATATGGGGCGTATATTACTGGCGGCAGCGGCTTCGAGACAGGTCGCTTTATAATCCCCGCAGAACTGAGCAGAACACCGGTCAGAGCCATTGGCGATAGAGCATTTGAACGAAAGGGTATAATCCGTATGCAGCTCCCCGAGGGGCTTAATTATATTGGTGACTATGCGTTTTCTCGCAACCAACTGACCAGTGTTGCCATCCCCAACAGCGTTACCTTCATTGGCACATATGCGTTTAACGAAAACAAACTGACCAGCGTTACCATTCCCAACAGCGTTATTTTCATTGAGAACGGCGCGTTTTACTCCAACCAATTGACTAGCGTTACCATCCCCAACAGCGTTACCTTCATTGGCAACTATGCGTTTTCCGGTAACCGATTGACCAGCCTTACCATCGGTAACAGCGTTACCTCAATCGGAAGCCAGGCGTTTTTCTCCAACCAATTGACTAGCGTTACCATCCCCAACAGCGTTACCTTCATTGGCAACCATGCGTTTTCCGGTAGTCAAGGTAACCAATTGATCAGCGTTACCATTGGGGCAAATGTACGCCTCGACATTGATCCATTTGGCCGTGGCTTTAATAGCACATATAAAGCCAACAATAGCGCTGCGGGAAGATATACTCGGCCAGCCGCTAATTCTAACACCTGGACCAGACAGTAACTCGGATCAATATCCGAAGATAAGCACTAAGAGCGGAGGGCATGCAAAGCGTCAAACACCATTATTGCCTGGTGTAGTTATTTAAGGAGTTTAACAATGGATTTTCGGAATTCAAGCGGCAGTAGAGTCGGATATACAGAAGGGAACGACATTAGGAATTCTTCCGGCAGTAAGGTCGGTTATGTTGATGGAAGTGTCATAAAGGACTCTTCCGGCAGCCGTGTCGGTTACATGGAAGGCAACGATGTTAGAAATTCTTCCGGTAGCAAAGTTGGTTATATTGATGGTAGTAACATCAAGGACTCTTCAGGAAGCAGAGTTGGCTATGTAGATGGCGGCGGGTCAAACGCTCACGCAGGAGCGGCGTTGTTACTGTTGTTGTAATTTTTAAAACGTTTTTATGAACCTAAATTACTACATCATAAGAAGCATAGCACTTTTTCAGAAAGGTAAATTTAGCGATTCGATTGATGCTTTAAAAGAGATCCAGAAGTATCAGCCTGATAATGCGCAGATTCGTGAATTAATCAATTTGGCACAGGAAAAAACATATTTGACTTCACTAAAAGACCAATCGATGGTATAATTATTATTTGATTCATATATTAATACAATGTGGAGGCGGAACATGACCGCAGTTCAGGCTGTATACGATGGACGGGTTTTTATACCGGAAAAACCATGCGATATTACCAGCGGTTCAAAAGTAACCCTTACCATAGAAAAAGTAACCGGAGGCATCGGTGAAAAACAAAAAAAATTGGCAGCGTTTAAGCAATTGACCAGTGAAATTGCCGAAATAAACAAAACTGATCCCTTACCAGCTGAATTTGATAAAATCCTGTTTCAACGGCTCCATTTTAGGGACATTGCTGATTTATGAGCGTCTATACTCTCGACTCAAATATTATATCGTTTTATCTCAGGGGGAATACCGCTGTTATTGAAAATATTGAAAAAGCAATTAACGAAGATCATACTGTTGTAATTTCTCCCATTGTATACTACGAAGTAAAACGCGGTTTGTTACTGATAAATGCAACAAAACAATTACAGAAGTTTGCTGATTTATGTAATTTGTTTCCGGTTGGTGAATTTGGCGATTATCTTTTGGAATCGGCCATTGAGATATACGTACAGGAACGAAAGGAAAAAAGGAATATTGAAGATGCCGATGTTTTCATCGCAGCTTTTTGTTTACATAACAATTATATTCTTGTTACTGACAATGCCAAACATTTTAAAAACATTCAGGGTCTGCATACTGTAAATTGGCGGTATACTCAAACATAACTACGATGGAAAATGAAACCAAAGAATATCCCGGATTTCAAGAAAGAGAATAAAATAGAACCGTTGGTTTAAGAGGAGTTTATTATGATTTGGGTTGTAAAAGCAGAATTGAAAAATGATTATAATGTTTTTATAGAATTTAATGATGGTACAACAGGTACTATTGATTTTAAAGAAAAATTAACAACCGATCACAGGGAAATCATTAAGGATTTATTAGACATAAAAATATTTAAAACGGTTAAAGTTGATTTAGATACATTATGCTGGGATAATGGAGTTGATTTTGCTCCGGAATATTTATATGAAATAATAAATGAAGCCAAAGAATATCCCGGATTTCAGGGAAGTGCTTAAATTAAAACCAAAATAAGGTAAAATTAAAGAAGACATTATAATATAAAGGCAGTATAATAAAAACATGCCAGAATTAAGCCGTTTTTTAGGCATTATAGTATACATGTACTTCAACGACCATAATCCACCGCATTTTCATGTGGAATATGGTGAATATGAGGCATCTATAACTATAAGCAATCTCTCTTTGCTGGAGGGGGATTTGCCTTCAAGAATTCTTGGTTATGTAATTGAATGGTCATCATTGCATAAACAAGAATTAATGGAAGACTGGAATATGATACAAACGGTTGGTAAGTATTTTAAGATTAAACCTTTAGTGTAAGGGGGATAAGATGCTTGGTGTTACTAAAGTACAATTACAAGGCGATTACACAGTTTTTATCGAATTTAACGATGGGCAAAGTGGAATTATCAATTTAAAGAATGAATTGGAAAAAGACCATCGTGAAATTATTCGGGAATTATTGGATTTAGAAAAATTCAAAACTGTAAAACTTGGATACCATACGTTATGTTGGGATAATGGTGTTGATTTTGCTCCTGAATACTTGTATGAACAATTAATGATGCAAAAAAAAGCTGCATAAAAAAATTACCCAATTTACCAACTGGAAACAAATTACATAAATCAGCAAACTTCTGTAATTGTTTGGTAACCGCGATGGTAGCTGATACCTAATTTCCGTAGTGGTGTATCGTTAACCACCCCCATATTTAGTGTGTTGCCAAAAAAGTAAAACTTTTTTTCTTCCCGATACAAGCGTAACAAAGCGGAAACCTCTGTATATATGGTAATGGGGAAAATATCCGGTGCGGAGGCGATTATGACTGAAACCAATCAAATAGGTTTTTCTGGCATAGAAAAAGTCATTATAACGGTCAAAGGGCAGAATGTTATTATAGACAGCGATGTGGCAATTATCTACGGCGTGGAAACCAGAGAAGTAAATCAAGCCATTAAAAATAATCCTGATAAATTTCCTGCTGGCTATATAATCGAAGCCGAAAAAGGCGAACTTATCAAAAATTTTGATAAGTTCAAAAGATAAAAAAT
>WRIB01000052.1 GCA_009782955.1 Treponema sp.
GGTTTCGTTTACAGCCGGAAGCGTTAATTGCCGAAGTAACTGCCAATACACAAACCAATACCAAATTTAACGAAGACAGCCAAATCGCCTATACCTATTCTGAACCGCTGGTTCATGCCGAATACCTGCTTGACTGCATGGAAGCGGCGCATAACAACGGCATTGCAAATGTGCTGGTTACCAACGGCTGCGTAAACAAGGAAGCAGCCGAAGCGATCCTGTCGCGTACCGATGCGGCCAATATAGACATGAAGTGTTTTTCCAAAAAAACCTATTCAAGTATCTTGGGCGGTAATCTAGATACGGTACTGGACTTTATTCAACTGGCTGTGTCGCTGGGAGTTCACACTGAAATTACCACCCTGGTAGTGCCGGACTTAAATGACGACGAAACTGAACTAATGGAAATTGCCGAGTTTATTACGGCGCTTACTGCAAAAAACCACAGCGTATCCATACCCTGGCATTTGTCCGCGTATCACCGGGACTGGAAATGGGATGCGCCGCCAACCAATCCAGCAGCCCTGACTGCCATTGCCAACAAAGCCCGTAACATCCTCGCCCATGTGTACACCGGGAATATTGCGGGCGAGCATAACGATACGGTGTGCGGACAATGCGGGGCAACGCTGGTTAAGCGCCGCGGATACAGTATTGATGTGGGCGGAATTCGTTTACCAACAGCACAACAAAAAAAAGCGCCTGCGTTTTATCAATGCGCAACATGCGGCGCTGAGTCGCCGTTACGCTTGAAGTAGAATCATTTTTTCATGCTTCCCAGTATACCGCGTATTAACGCCTTCCCCGCTTCCCTGCCAACTGTTGTCATTGCACTTGAAAGGGCTTTATCGGCAGGACTCATTCTCCTTGAGGTGGTCTTTTTTACGGGAGCGGTTTGTTTTTGCTGCGGCGCTGCTGTTTGTTTAAGCGCAGCGGCCTGCTTTTGTCTGTCCAGCAGTACCTCGTACGCGGATTCGCGGTCAACCGCCTGACCGTATTTTGCAAACAGAGGGCTTTTCTTTACCAATTCATTTATTTGTTGTGGTTCGGCAGGGCCAATAAAACTCTTCGGCGGAAGGATAAACCCCCGCTGTACCATCTGCGGTGCGCCGTTTTCATCCAGCACAGACACAAGCGCTTCGCCGGTGGAAAGCTCGCCCAAAACCTTTTCGCTTGAAAAATCGGGGTTGGGTCTGAAAGACGCTGCGGTTGCTTTTACCGCCTTTTGATCCTTTGGCGTGTAAGCACGAAGGGCGTGCTGGATCTTGTTGCCAAGCTGCGATAAGACGGCGTCAGGAACGTCAGACGGCGACTGTGTGATAAAGTAAATACCCACGCCTTTGGAGCGGATAAGACGCACTACCTGTTCGACCTTTTGCAGCAGTACTTTCGGCGCGTCGTTAAATAATATGTGGGCTTCGTCAAAAAAGAATACCATTTTTGGTTTATCAAGATCGCCAACTTCAGGCATCATCTCGTACAGGGATGAAAGCATCCATAAAAGAAAAGTTGAGTACAGCATCGGGTTCTGAAAGAGCGTGACACAATCCAGAAGATTGATAAAGCCGCGTCCCTTTTCATCACAGCGCAGCCAGTCACGCAGATCAAGCGACGGCTCGCCGAAGAAAATGTCACCTCCGTTTGTCTCCAGTGTCAAAAGATTCCGTTGAATGGCGCCCACGCTTTGCGATGTTATATTACCATAAGTCGTCGTAAATTCCTTCGCGTTTTCTCCGGTATACTGCACCATTGACCGCAGATCTTTTAAGTCAAGCAGTAAAAGGCCGTTGTCATCGGCGATTTTGAATATTATCTGCAAGACACCGGTCTGGGTTTCATTAAGCCCCAGGATACGTGCAAGAAGCAAAGGCCCCATGTCGGAAATTGTTGTACGTACGGGAATCCCGTTTTTACCGTACACGTCAAAAAACTGTACGGGATATTTGCCATAAGCAAAGTCACGGATATTCATGCTCTCCACACGTTCCTCCACTCGCGGATTGGTTTCGCCCATCCTGCACAGTCCCGAAACGTCGCCTTTAATATCGCCCATAAAAACCGGAACGCCCATATCGCTGAATATCTCTGACAGAACCTTTATTGTTACGGTTTTACCGGTTCCGGTAGCTCCTGCTACAAGGCCGTGCCGGTTTACCATTTTGGATATCATGTAAACAGGCTCTTTACCTGTTGCTATCCATAGATTTTTATCCGTTGCCGCCGCAGAACCCGACGGCTTTTCTGAAACTTCTATTTTTGCGCCGCAATTATGGCAAAACTTCGGCACGTTTCCGTCGATACAATTGAGAGCAGCGTTACAGGCCGGACAATTAACATCTTTACCCTCCATGGTTTTCCTCCTTGTTATCTGCATTTTGTATATGCTAACACAAAATGACGGAAAAGCCAACTCTTCGTATCCTTTCGGAAAACTAATCCTGTGTTTGTAATTCCTCTAAAATTGTATTGATACTTCGCTTCCCATGCAGAATACGGTAAATACGGACAATGTTGTTTTCTTCGTCTATTCTATAAAATACAAGAAAATCACCTGAAACTAATTTTCGGTATTCACAGTTATATTTATATTTAGGGAACATTTTTGGATTGAGACATAAATTATCAAAATCTTTTTCAAGTGAATCAAGAAATCTACTCGACGTACCAGGATAAAATTGGGAAAGGTATTGGCAAATTTCATCAAGATCCCTTTCTGCAAGATTAAGCAGTTTTACCTCATAAATCACCGTATTTGTCCCGTAGTCTTTTCAGAATCTTTTTAGAGTCTGTCCATTTTGCACCGGTTTTTTTTGCTTCCAGTTCGGCTTCCGCGAGTTTATTATTGACATATTTTATATGGAGATATTCTTCCACCTCAGCATAGTCTTCAATATTGATTAAAACTGCCGCTCCCCGTCCGTTTTTTGTAATGATTACAGGATCGTGGTTTTCCACAAGTGCTTCTATTTCAGCATACCGGTTGCGCAAATCCCGTACAGGCCTTATCTGTGTCTTCTGCATACCTAACCTCTCTAATGCTATAGAGTATCACGATATTGATACAATGTCAAATGTTTTTATTGATTACCCAACACCCTTACGCGATATTTTATATCTTACGTGCCGGATTTATTCCCTGTTATTTCCAACCCAATCGCAGCATATTTGCCATCGCAAGCAGCATATCCTGATTTAATCAGTGCTTCCCTAGAGTTTCTTTCTTTTGCGATCTCTGCGCCCTAGCATTCTTGGCGAGAGAGAAATTCAAAAAATATTTAATTATTTTTTTCCAGTTCCATAAATGCATCAAGTAAAAAAAGGTTTAAATAATTCATTATTGTTTCCTGTATTGATTGAGTTCCGATTTTTTTTTGCCATTTAAAAAGGGTACGCGGAATAACTTCTTCAATGGTTTTTCCTAAACGCTGTACAAATAAAACCGGATCAGGCCCTTCACAATAACGAAATCCCATAAGCAGGGTTTCTTTTAAAAGGGTATTCCTTTCCAAGTCTTCAATTACAACAGGCGGACAATCATTATTTTGAACAGCATTAATAAATTTATCTATATCTGTTGAATAACTAATCCGGCGGCCTGTTCCATTGCTATTGATTATAGTCCCCGATGCCGCAGGCCCTATCCCTAGCCAATTGTTCATACGCCAATAACGGATATTATGAATCGATCTGCAGGCGGAAGATCGTGCAAAATTTGATATTTCATAATGTTCATATCCCGCTTTTTTTAATGCGTCTCTTCCTGAAAGCCAAAGATCGTCAGAGTTTTCTTTTAAGGTAATTTTTTTATTTTGATCTTTCCCGGTTTTATTGTTTTTACTGCGAAGCGCCAATGGTGTACCTTCTTCTACTGTAAGTGCATACAGTGAAATATGACCCGGTTCGTAAGAAAGCGCTTTTTCGATGTCCTTTAAAAGAATATTTATATTTTGTCCGGGAAGTCCGCTCATCAGATCCAATGATAAACCTTGCCCAAAGATGGTTTTTGCATTGTTAAGAAGATTATCAATCGCAATATTGTCCTCCTGTTCATTGGTACAACTTAATAGATAACCTTGCCTTCCGGCAGCTTTTAATACCGTCTTGTTAAAACTTTGAATACCCAGCGAAAGCCGTGTTACGCCATGATCGGCACACGACTGTAAAAAAGAAGGAACTGTTGTTTCGGGATTTGCCTCAATAGTAATTTCTTCCGGTATTCCAACTATATTCTTTAGACATTCAAGAAGCCGGACTATTCTTTTTTCTCCAAGGAGCGAAGGAGTTCCCCCTCCTATATATAAAGAAGGGACAAAAACCGGCATTCTGTTTTCTGACACCGTTTCTTTTAATCGGCGTTCTGTTTCAAAAAGAAGCGCTTCTGCATAGCGAGTTAAAAAGAGGTCCTGTTCAGCACTGCTTCCCAGACTGTTTATTGGGACAGAATAAAAATCACAATAATCACATTTTTCGGTACAAAATGGGATATGAAGGTACAGTGAAAGATCAAGGGTGTCCAAGGCGTGTCAGCGGCCAGTAGCGAACCAAAGCACGGGCTGTGATTGTATTTGCCGGCACCGGCCCCCAGGTTCTGGAATCGTTGGTAACACTGCGGTCATCGGACAGAACAAAACATTCATCTTTCCCCAAAACAATACTGTCCATAAAACCGGAAAAAGGTATTGATTCGTCCCATAACAGAGAAAGCTGCGGCAATTCCGGTGTATAGTCAAGGGTTGATAATTCAAATTCGGTAAACTCATAAGTATCACTTGCTGGTTTAATCCTCATTACATAGTTATTCATACTGATTGTATCCCCGGGTAAACCAATGACACGTTTTACATAAAGGTTATCTTCTTTTGGGAAAAGACTGTAACGTTGCAGCGAAAAAAAACGGACTGTGAAATCCAAAGCGGTTCGGAAAACCGGTTTTTTTCCGGTATTTCGATCTACCAGGACTATTTGTCCGCGTTGGAAAGGAAGGTAACCTTCGTTCCCGGTGCGGAACATATGCTGAACGGCAAATGATAAAAAAACAAAACGTTCTCCCGGCAGAATTCCCGGGCGCATGGTGTTGTTTTCCACTGCCCTGTTGGAAACAACCAGTCCGGAAACCAGGGTATGAATGATAAAAAAAGAAAATATCCAGATTGAAACTATACGTATTTTACGTAAATAATTTTGTTGGTCTGCGTACGAATACTGCCGCCATCGTTTTGCCATCAGTGTATCCCCCCCAGCCGGGAAAGCGGCCAGTATTTGAATGCCCCTCTGCCAAGAATTTTGGAAGCTTTAACCGTACCAAAAAAACGTCCGTCATGGGAGAAATCCCGGTTATCTCCCAGAGGAAGTATGCTGTCCTCAGGCACATAAATACTCTCTTGCCTGATAAACAAAGAACGATACCGGGGATCCTGGGGATAAGCGCATCTTAAAAATGCATACCGTGCTTTTTCCATGGAAAGAGAATCAAAATAAGGTGATCTGAAACTGTCAGTTTTTTCCGACAGTTCCGGCGGAGGAATAAGGCCTAAATCGAGGTAAGCTTTGGATTTCCCGATTGCTTCCATAGCCGGATAGTGGTTGTCCTGGATCAATCTGGATAAATTGTGGGTAAATCCCTGCTTTGCCAGATAGTCACGTTCGCTTGTCCAGCGATCTTCTCCCTTAAAACGAAAATAGAATTCTCCATTACGGTTCTGTATTAAATCGCCGCCCATACCGGCTGCACGTTTAATTAAAAAATGAACTCTCGGCCCTCCGGATTCGTTCTTGTCAATATCTACAAGGGATAACGTCAGCATATAAATAATCCGCTGGGCAATGTCAAAAACAGGGCCATTGGAAAAATATTCCGGACTTTCAAAAATAATAACATCTTCTCTTTTTGGTTTGATTGGACTTGGCAGTTTTCCTATACCCGGAAGCACTTCGGGACCATAGATCAATTTATTGACAAATATCCGGTCTCTTTCCAGAAGTGTATCGATCATCGAACCGGAAGGGATTTGGTAGGCCTGGAACAGAAATTGATTGATAAGCAATACTACCCCTGCCGCCCAGATAAATGCTTCTATCCAGTCCAATATAGGGTTTTTTGATTGTTGTTTTTCTTTTTTTATCCGTAATCGTGCTTTTCGCTTTGTTAAAACAGATTCGGTAAATTGCTGAAGTTTTTGAAGAAAGGGAGAATAGGATTTTACGCTCATTTACAGTAAATTTATCAGATAATCGGCGGTTGAACAATACCCGGTCTTGTCCTATACTCAGGAATATGGCAGATTCTGTGAGGCGAAAGATCCGTTTTTTTAAAAAAATAGAAATTAAGGATCAGGACAGAGTTAGTTTACCTGTTATCCTGGGCATTAAACCTCCGGTTTACCTTGCCGTCCTGTACGGACTGGCAGTTCTTTTTGTTCTTTTTTTGGTGCTTGTTTATCCCGGTATTTCAAACCCCGGTGTTATTGGCATATTTATTTCCGAGCCGCAGGGGGCAGCCGTCAGAATTGACGATATAACGCTGGGCTATACTCCTTGCAGGATTTTTATTCCGCAGGGAAAGCATAGTATTGAATTTGTGCTTCCGGGTTTTACTGCCGACATGCAGGTGTTGGAAGCAAAAGGAAGTGTCTTTGGTTCCCTCTTTTTTCCTTCAAAGATTAACATTACCGGAAACCTTATTTGTCAGGATCCTGTCGGGACTCTGGCTAATTCTGCTCTTGAATATATGTACTGGGCTGCTGCAGGGGAGCCTACAGAGAGATTTCAAAATCCTATGAATTTATCAGAAGGACTTTACAGGGTTGGACCGGCCGCTAAAGACCCTGCAACCCGGAAATCCATGCAGGGAATTCTGGACAATTCTCTCCGGCATGCGGTTACCAGAGCTTCGGTTCGGGATATTTTACGCGCTCAATTCCTTCTGGACAACAACGGTCTATCGCCGTCGCCGGTAACGGTTGTTCCTTCTCTGCAAAGGATCGTTACTGCAATGTGGAACAATGGTGCTTCTGCGATATGGCTTTCTGAAATACTTCCAACAGAAATTGCAGGCAAATTTATCCTGCCTGACCAATTTATAGGCAGCAGCGATTTTCAGGGCAGTACAGGTGATTTTGACTTCCCCGTACAAATCCCCTCCTCTCTTAATCTGGAAGCCGTAAGCTTTATTTCCGTTAGTACAGGATATTTGGAAAAATTTGGCCGGAAAGAAATTTTACCCCCAATACTCATTGCACGTTTTCTTGTATCACAGGAAGCCTGGGAGCTTTTTACCAGGGAAAAAAGTGAATGGGCGGTTACAAACCGCAGCAATCTGATTGCCAATGGTCTTGTTGGCGAAGATTATCTCGTTCAACCGGATAATCCCGCCTTTCCAAAAGACGCTGTGTCAGGAATCTCCTGGTACGCAGCCAATGCGTATTGCAACTGGCTTAATACCAAATTGCCGTCTTTCCTCTCAGGTTGGGAAATAAGGTTACCCTCCGAAATGGAATGGGAATATGCGGCACGGAGAGCAGAAATTGATACAGGGTTGCTTTGGGAATGGTGCGGCGATCCGTTTGCTCCGCTCGACTTTTTTCCGGTAAATGACGAAACCCTTGCTATTTTTGAACGGGCTGCATTATTCTCTGCAAACTATCCTCTTGATCGCCTGCTCCGGGGAGGTTCGTGGATTAATAATATATATTCAGCAGATATGGAAAGCCGCGGTTCCCTGCCCCCTGATACTTCCTCTCCTTTTGTCGGTTTCAGACCGGTAATTGTCCCAAAACGGAGCAACTAATCATGTCCCGATCGGTGAATCACTCCGGGGTAAAAACAATCGCCGTAAACCGCAAAGCACGGTTTGACTACACGATTGATGATCGTTTTGAATGCGGTATAGAACTTCTGGGGACTGAGGTTAAATCTTTCCGGGACGGAAAGATCTCTTTTCCCGATGCCTGGGCGGAGGTAATCAACAAAGAAGTATGGCTCAGATCCCTGCGTATTGCCGAAAACCCCTTCTCTTCGATCTTTAATCACGATCCGGATCGAAAAAAAAAGCTGCTTCTTCACAAAGAAGAAATCAAACGAATAACACGAAAAACCGAAGAAAAAGGATATACCCTTATTCCATTGTCATTTTACTTCAAAAACGGCCGGGTTAAAGTAGAATTAGGCCTGTGCAAAGGTAAAAAAGCCTATGATAAACGGGCTGATATCCGAGAACGGGATATAAAAAGAGAAGTATCCAGGGAATTCAGAGGAAAATTGAATTAGTATTTTAACGTTGAATCATCGTTTTTAAACAATATGTCGCCGGCCAAAAACAGGGCAAAAAGAATCATTCCTACACAAAAAGAAATAAGACGATATGCCTTGCCGGAAGAAACAGGCTGAATAAAGGCCCTAATCATCCCAGGTTTCATTTCGCTGGGCCGGGTCCCGGGAAGCCCGACAATTCTGATAAAACGTTCATTTTTTTCTCCATAACCGAGTTCCCTGGCTTTAATACTTATTGCTTCCCGGTCATAGAGCAAGGCATCCATAGTTCCTTCCAGTTCCCCGTTGATAGTACGTAATTTTTCCAGATTTTCAAGGATTTTTTGGCGTTCACCCTTTAATTCTCTATATGAAATAACACCGGCCGGGCCATTATATATGGAAAGTACAGTATAAACGGCCAGGATAAACCATGGGACAAGGAGATATTTGCCGAGCTTCATTACTATATTTAACGGTTTTTTTTCTCGTCTTCTTTAAAATGAATCTTGACATCCATGTTTATGCACGTTACAGTATAAAATTGAAAGAAATTTGTGGAAATTTCTGTATTTTTACCGATATTGTGTAATATAACTGTATAGTGGGAGCGGCTAATGGCTGGTAAAAAAGATCCATCAATATACGATGATAGAAGTTCAATTGGTTCTGCAGATGAACTGGATGAATATGGAGTATGGGTAAAAAGTGAACCACAGGATCTTTCCAATTCTGTTCCTGATATTGAAGAATTGCCTGACTTTGATGATTTATTGGACAATGAAGAATCTGATAACAATGTGGATCAGGAAGAAGAGGATGTTTCATTAGATTCCAAAGAAATTGAATTTGAAGAAATCCCGGAAAATCTGGATCTTCCTGAAGGACCTGCTCCTACTTCTGTTGATGGAGACGGCTTTATGGAAGTATCAATGACAGATTTCCTGGATTCATCTTCAGGGCCAAAAGAACAGGAAACTATTGATTTTGGCAATTTGGACAGTTCGGTTCCTGAAGTTGAAGTTGTTGAAAGTATTGACAATACAGTACCTGCTTCCGGTAAGTCTTCAGGCGGAAAAGACCTTTCTACTCAGCTTCTGCAACGTATTGCCGATGAGCTTTCTTCCATTAAAAAGGAAATATCCAGTCTTAAATCCGAACTTTCCGTAGTTCGCGGAGAGATTAAAACTTCCGAAAGCACTGAGTCTACAGGTTTCTTTGATGAAGAGGATGATGAAAAAATCGCCCTTACAGGAGATGAACTGGATAACATTCTTAACACTGCAAACTTTACCGAAGAAACCGGTTCTGGAGAATCAGAAAGTGTTGACATAGATTTTGATGAAGATCTTTCCGAACTTGATGGAGCCATAAAGGTAGAAGACGAGGTTAAAATATCAAATACCGACGACTTTGACATTTCTTTGGACTTAACTACCGATTCTATGGATGATTCCGTTGAGTTGGATGCATTAAGGGAAGAAGGAGCCATGCCCATCACCGATGCACCGGAAGATACCAGTTATCTGGAAGAAGATCCTCTTGCTTCATTTGATTCAACAGGGGATGAAGCGGGCAGTGTGATCGCAGAAATTGATGAAACATTTACCGATGCGGTCGATCTTTCCGGAGCTGTAATTGACGAACCTGATTTAAGTTCCGGTATTATTGAAAACCCGGTTACCGAACCGTCAATAGACAATATTTCAATTGATCTGGATATGGAAGAAATAGCTCATGATACTTCACCTGAAGATGTGTCCGGTTCTGATGATTTTGTTTTTGAGACTGAAGAAACCATGGAGATCCCAACAGCGGATCTGCCGGACATAGATGAAGATTTTCCTGTTATTGAAAATACCGAAGAAGACATTATTTCCGAAGCAGATGACGCTTTGGAATTTGCCGAAACAGTACCGAAAGGACTTTATGATCAAACGTCTTCAGATGATGGAATTCCGAACAATTTGAAACAGGAATTAAAAATTGTCCTATCATATATGGATCAACTGCTGGAATCCCTGCCCGAGGACAAAATAGAAGAATTTGCAAAATCCGAATACTTTGATACGTATAAAAAACTTTTCGAGGAATTGGGATTAGTGTAAATGGGGCTTTTAAGCAAAGCTGCAGAAGGTACATCAAAAGATGATGCTATTCTCTCGTCGGACGAACAATCCCGGGGCGGTCTTTTAAAACTAATAAGCCAGAAACATCGGCAAAAAAACGAAGAAAACATTGTCCCAATACGTGAAGAGAAAAAAAAATCTGTTATTTCTTCTTCTATAGAAAAAACGGATTTGGAGAATCTTTTTGAAAGTTATTCTAAATTCGGTGTTTTTAAAGGCCTGATTTTTGAAGCAATAAAACAGTCTGCGGGTGAGTTTAAGGGCCGTCTTTCCAATATGGTTTCGGGTTTTGGCACTGCTCATGATTTGGCAATGGGCCGTGTTTTGGTCATTTTCGGTTCTGATCAGGATGGCGAGCTGATTGGGAAACATCTTGCAAGGACTATTCCTGGCAACAACGTCTTTGGCTTTCAGGCAAATACACCACGTGAAGCTTTTTCCCTTATTAAACCCTTTCTTTAAATGCGTTCTTTTAACCTGCATAATTACACGAATTAGGTTTCTTTAATGGATACCGGTTTTAATGAAAAATTAATTATCGCGAAAAATGACTTTACCGTCAAGGTTGGAGAAATAACGATTCATTCAATATACAATCCTAAAGCTGAAGCTGAAAAATATATAGATTCACTGAATTTAAAACCATATAAATATTTTATTCTAATTGAACCTGGGCTTAATTATCTTGCTTTTTCTCTTAAAAACAAATTTTCAGCATCACAAATTATTTCTTTGCATTGTTCTTCTTTTTTTTCAGACAACGAATTAAGCTGGAATCCTGCTTCTGCTGAAACACTGGAAGATTTTCTTGAACGGTTGCTTTTTAATACCGATGCTTCTGAAGTTAAATTAATTGATTGGAAACCTTCTGTAAATGCATATGGTAAAGCCTGTCTTGATTTAATATCTGTAACAGTGGAGCTTATTAAACGTGTCAGTGCAGGCAGGAAAACAATACAAAATTTCGGAAAACGCTGGTTTAAGAATGCCCTTAATAATATGGAATTGATCAATAATACTGTTTTTGTAAAAACCGGGTCTATGCAAATTCTTGTTTGTGCATCAGGTCCAAGTCTTGAAGATTCCATAAACGATATATTTCTATGGAAAAAAAAATCACCGTCACTTTTTATTATTGCTGTATCTTCTGCAGCCCCTGTCCTTCTTTTCAACGGAATTAAGCCGGATATTGTAATAACAACAGATGGAGGATCGTGGGCAGGCTTTCATTTAATTGAATTTATCAGACATTGCAAGTATAATATAGGCGAAAGGCCTTATATTTCTGCTGCTTTAACAGCCAATCTTCCATCACATATTGATAATTATCCTGTTATTGTTTTGCGCGACGGAAGTCTTTGGCAGAATATACTGCTTCAGCAGGCGGGATATTTTTCACTTGAGTTTCCGCAACGGGGAACGGTAAGCGTATCCGCTTTGGATTTTGCTTTTTATTTAACTACCGGCAATGTATATATTTGCGGTATGGATTTTTCACATCGGGATCTTTTAACTCATGCAAGACCGTATGCTTTTGAAAAAATATCGGAACAAAAGCAAAATCGTAAAAATCCTCTGTATTCGCAATTTTTTGAACGACAGAATATGATACATCATTCCGGAAGCCACAATATTTATGCGTCATGGTTTTCCACTCATCTTTCATCATTTGATGTCCGTCTTTATTCTGTTGGAAAATCCATATTTAAACTTCCGGCAGGAAAACCTTTTTTGGATGATTCCGGGACAAGAATGCATTTTGCCATACAAAATAAAAAGAAAAAAACGACCAAAAAGGATTGTATTGATATATTATTTAATTCAATTAAAAACCCTTTAATGACAAAACAACTGGAAAAAGAATTGGGAGAACTATTACTGCCCGATATGTTACCGGAAAGCAGCAATTATTCCGATGAAATAGTAAAGGTACTATTGGAATTAAGTGATGAATAAGCAAACTTTTGAAAGGAACCTGTTGGCCCTTTCAGAAAATGATCCATTTCTCTGTAAACGGCTCTCATCTGCAATTACCACCGAGGGTAAATACCGTTTTTTACAGGCTCGATCAGGTGAAATAATTCCTGCTATTACAGATAAAGAAGGTGCTGCTCATCCGCTTCATTCAACAGTAGATCCCCGCCGAGAAGCAACACGGCTTGTTTCAACTTTATCTGAAGAGGGATACCTGTTGTTTCTGGGTTTAGGTGGTGCTTTTGCCGCAGAAGCAGCCCTGGAACAGAATACAACAAAAAAAATTTTAATAGTTGAATATGATATAAACGGTATTGCTGAACTATTAAGCAGTAAAGATTATATCAAGCTATTACAGGACGATAGAGTTCATTTGCTTTGCGATCCTTCTGCAGAAGAACTGGAAACTTTTATATTAAGGAATTATATACCTGCTATTGACGGCGGCATCCGGGTATTTCCCCTTCGGGTACGTACCGATGCGGATGATCGTTTTTCTTTAACTGCTGATACTGTTAAAGAAGCAATTGATGCTGTGTCAAGAGATTATTCTGTTCAGGCTTATTTTGGGAAAAGATGGTTTTCCAATATTTTAAGAAATTTACCTCTTGCCGAAAGACAAAACGCAATAATCGCACCAATACGAAAAGCTCTTATCTGTGCCGCAGGCCCTTCACTGGAAGGGCAAATTTCCAGCATAAAAAAAGAAAAATCAACAAACAACAATGATAAAAGTTTTATTATTGCCGCCGATACTTCTCTTCCTGCTTTACTTAATGCGGATATAGAACCGGATGCTGTTATTTCTATTGATTGTCAGCACATCAGTTATCAGCATTTCTTCCGTGTACTGCCAAAAAAAACCCTGTTATTTTTGGATATTGCAAGTCCGCCTCCTGTTGCATCTCGTACTGAAAACCGTCTCTTTTTTTCCGGAGGTCATCCTCTTTCTTTATATATCAGCAGGTCATGGAGGCCGCTTCCGATGCTGGATACTTCGGGTGCAAATGTTACTTATGCAGCTCTTTCGTTGGCTGAAAATCTGGGAGCAAAAGAGTTGTCTCTATTTGGAGCGGATTTTTCCTATCCAAAAGGAAAAACCTATGCCCGCGGTACTTACATCTATCCTTATTTTGAAAAAATTCAATCACGATATATGCCGCTGGAAGCTCAACATTCAGCGTTCCTATACCGTGATTCATCATTACAAAAAATATATGAAGATAAGAATTCATGGTATTATGAAACCAAATTACTGAAATTTTACCGGAAAAAGGTACGGGAAAAAGAAAACTCAATAAATACTAATAAATCTCATACGCTTTCTCTTTTTTGTTCCGGAACATCGCGTCAAGACGTATTTGTATTTTTAAAAGATTATAAAAAAGCAGTTGAGAAATTGGATTCTTTTAATATGCTGCAACGAGATGAAATTGCTGCTACAATGCTCCCTCTTGCTGCATATTTCAGAAGATTAAATCCGTTATATAATTCCATTGAGCTATTTTCGACGGTAAAATCATACTGTCTTGATGAATTGAAAAAAACAGTAAGATGAGCTTATTCATACTGTGAATTATTTTTTAATATTAACAATAAAACTGGAAATTAATCAAAACTGAATCCTTCTTCACTGTCGTATTTTGTACTGGTTTTGAACTCTTTGATGGGTTTCCATTGAACAACAAAGGAAATCTGGCTTAGAAATCTGTACTGGTACGGATAAGAAGTTCTATCCAGTTCAGGCGTCAGTGTAACTCCAAAGGTAGCGTCCCAATCCCCCAAATGATGGATAAAATCAAGGCCAAAAGATTTCAGCTTAAAGCCTGATGCCTGACGTTTATTGACATCATCGAAACGAAAAGAATTAACAAGATCAATAATAAAATTTTTTTCTCCCGGTACATCAATATTTTTTGTAGAAAAAAAGAAAGCGTTTGGAAAATACCGATAAACGGCAGCGTTTTCCGAATGGGAATTCAGAACAATATCCAAAAATCGATTTACTCTTAATCCTGTACTTAACGTAAAAAAGAATTTTGAATTGGTTGAACGCTGAAGATCAAATGTAAAACCTGTATTTACAGAACTCTCAAAGCTAATTTTTCCGCCTTCGTTAAATGTATATGTTTTAGTATAATCCAGAGTAAAATTTTGACGTCGAAATCTTTCAGCGCCTATGTCATTCTGTATCCATCCGTAATTGGACGGATCATCCTGAATAGAAACAAAATTATACCCAAAGGATCTGGAAGCAGTTAATGATGCACTTAAACCACCCCATGTCAAACTCGTTGTCATCATTGTCCAGTCAGATTTATCCGGATCGTAAACCATGTAATGGCGGAGGGAAACTATATCGGTAAACCGCAGGGTTTCGGTAAAATATACGGGTTCATAATAAGGGTTTTCAAAAGGGCTGCGAACTCTGGCATTTGCATTTGTTTCCGATATCCATACTCGTGCAGTTGCATCGGCTGCAAGAGTTCCTTCTTCGGGAGGAATGTCAGCGATAATCGAAATACTTTGCATATAGTCCATTACATTGGCGTTAAAATTTCCCTGAACACGGTGAATTTCCAAATCTTCACGGTTCCATTTTCCGGCATTTACAGTCCATGTTTGATCTTTTGTAATAACATCATATACGTAACTGCCGGAACCAAGGAGTCCTTTAAGTGTATAATTCAAATTACTCGTCTGCCACATTTCATTTTGGAGAAAAGGACGAACAGTAAAAACATAAGCAGCAGAACTGGTAAGATATCTCATGTTGTGCATTTGTCTTTCGGCTATTTCTCGTTTATCAACAGCATCTATTTCTTTCAAATAATCCTGCCATGATGTTGTTCCGTAAAAACGCAAAGAATGTGTATAAATATCACTTTTATCAGAAAGCGTTAAACCAATGTTTCCATCGATCCTCATACTGAAGAGCTGATATTCAATATCTGACCAATCTATATCTTCTTTACTGCGCCACAGGTCAGAATTGAATCTTATTTCCGAAGCGGCCGCAGGAGCAAATTTATAATCTATGGTAAAAAGATATCCTCCCAATGGCCGAGCGTTAATTGTCCTGGAGATCGACGGAGGAACAAGTTCCCCTGTATTGTCAATTGGTTCTGTATCGTTTGAATTCTCCCAGGGCGGAACAGTGCGAGGCCATCCTTCAACAAGTGATTCTTCTCCTGTTCCCATTCTTCTATTGCCAAGAATTACCGGCATTCCGCCTATTGAACTTGTTATGGAAAAAAGCGTGAATTTATCCGGGAAGAAAAAAGTGTAGTTTGGCGGATGTGAAAGCTGTGATGATGGCGGATCCTTTGTTGTTGTTCTGGTGTCAAATGTAACCGCCATGCCTGCACTTGAAATTGACAGATCATTTATATAAGGCTCTAAAGGTGCGGTGGAGAAAGAAAAATGGCTGTTAAACTGCAATGAATATGAACTAAGTACGTTATCGCTGATGGTAAAATCAGGCGTAGTAGCGCTTTTTAAATTGGAAAAAAGATCGGAACTTTCGGAACGGCGCATAAAATCATTGTCGATATATGGGTCGGAATAAAAAGGCAAATTCCACGTTATATCTGCTATTCTTACGGCAGTTCCTGGAATGTTTGCCGAACCTGTACTGATAAAGCGATAACGGAAAGGAATACCTCTGTAATTAAAAAAACTGGATTTATGCCATTTATCTTCATTGTCATAATCCTGAAAGAAAGGAGTATAATTCCCCATATATAATGCTATATTACGGCTAAAACCAATTCCTCCTTCAAAAGAAAGGTCGCCGAAATGTTCTTTTGAAGGAATAGTTAATTCCGAACCAAGATAATAGCCCAGATTTACATAGGCATCTGCCATAAAAGAAAGCCGGGTTTCATTTTCATCCCTGCGTTTGACACCCGTACTGCGCAGAAAAACTCCTTCGCGTTTCTTCACCATATCATCACCGCTTCCCATTATCGTGGTAATGGAACTTTCTTCCGAACTACTTGATGCTCTGGAACGTCCTAAAATATAGGTTGTTGTTTGTACATAGGTTCCTTCCCTTACCCTAAGTCCAAGAACCGGATGAAAGATTATTTCATTGGCCGGATAATAAAAAGCAGGCAGCCATAAAACGGGAATTTCCCCTACTCTGATTACTGCATTTAATACGGCCCAATCCGAACCTGGAAGCAGCCAAAGCTTGGATGCCCTGATTGACCATAGTGATTCTTCATCATCCGGATTGGTAACTTCTGCATTTCGCAGTACTGTAGAGTCTTCTCCGCTTCTGGAAATTACTTCACCTGCAAAACGATACCGTGTTTCTCCTTCGGAAAGTTCATGATCCGATACGCCTTTCATAAAAGCGACAGACCAGTTGTCCAGGTTTACCGTAATTCCTTCTCCGCGGAAAGTTTCTAATTTATCACCGTCTTCTTTGACATAGACAACATTCCCTGTAGCAGTAAGAAGTTTCCGTGTTCTGTTGTAAAGTATTTGATCGGCTTGTATCCTGTGCAGTATTGTTCCGTCTTTTAGTGTAATCGAAACACTGCCGACAAGGCGGACATAGTCTTCGTGGACCGATTCAACGGTAAAGTATTCTGTGGTTCTTGCGTTTTCTATAGTAATAACAAGAGTACCGTCTGCGTCTGTTTCAATAGTTTCTTCCCCGGGTTTTTCCAGTTTATAATATTCACGAAGACGGGATTCAAGGGCTTCCATGCTGCCTTCATTGTTTAAACCAAGGCTCAGGCACCAGTCTGCAAGTTCTTCCTGAGTGGAGGTGGCTATATCCCTTTCCAGCACATAGGCCGGATTAAGAACTGTTTTTGTATCCTCTTGTTCTGCATGTTCTGTGTCTTCCTGTAATAATTCATCTTCTGAATCGATCGTTGTTTCCTGTAACAACTCTGCTGCCGAATCCGTCCCTGTATTCTGGGGAAAAAGAACGAGAGCGTTAAAAATGATAATATTAACGGCAAGAAACCTTTTCATTTCTTACTGTTCATTATTTCCTTTATATACTTTCCTGTATAGGACTTTGCACACGCCGCTACTTTTTCCGGAGTTCCGGTAACAACCACATGCCCTCCTTTATCGCCTCCTTCAGGGCCAAGGTCTATGATATAATCGGCCTGGAGCAGCACGTCGAGGTTATGCTCAATCATTATTACCGTGTTTCCCTGATCGGTTAAACGCTGAATTACTTCCATAAGCTGTTTTACATCGGCAAAGTGGAGGCCTGTTGTAGGCTCGTCCAGAATGTACAGGGTTTTTCCCGTGGAACGCTTTGAAAGTTCCAGGGCAAGTTTTACCCGCTGCGCCTCCCCTCCGGAAAGGGTAAGCGCGGACTGCCCCAGCTTTACATAGCCTAATCCGACGGAAAGGAGGGTGTCGAGTTTGCGTGCGACTTGCGGTATGGGCCTGAAAAATTCCGCCGCTTCTTCTATGGTCATGTCGAGTACGTCGGCAATGTTTTTGCCTTTATAGCGTATCTCCAGCGTTTCCTTGTTGAAGCGTTTGCCGTGGCAGACATCGCAGGTAATGTATACGTCGGGAAGGAAGTTCATTTCTATTTTAATGTTACCGTCGCCTGAACAGTTTTCGCATCTGCCGCCGCGTACATTAAAGGAAAAACGGCCCGGCTTATAGCCGCGTTTTCTTGATTCGGGAAGCGATGAAAACAAATCCCGTATTGCGCCGAAAAACTGAACGTACGTTGCCGGATTTGACCGCGGTGTTCTGCCAATGGGGCTTTGATCGATGTCGATTACCTTGTCGATGTTTTCATCCCCTTCCAGTGATTCGTATTCCCCTTCGGCACGGGAAGAATCGTAGATCCTGTTTGCCAAAGCAGGGTACAGTACGTCGCTTAACAGGGTTGATTTTCCCGAACCTGAAACCCCTGTAATACAGGTAAAAATACCCAGCGGAATAGTAACATCAATATTCTTTAAATTGTGTTCTGTTATACCGGAAAGGAACAACGAATTACCGTTACCCTTTCGGCGTTTTTCGGGAATTGCCATTTTTAACGTACCGGCAAGGTACTGTCCGGTAAGGCTTTCCTTAACCTTCATGATTTCGCGCGGCGTACCCTGGGCCACGACCTTGCCGCCGTGAACCCCTGCGCCGGGTCCAAGATCTACGATATGATCGGCGGTACGCAGGGTTTGTTCGTCGTGTTCAACAACAATCAGGGTGTTTCCCAGATTTCGCAAATAAAGCAGCGTATCGATAAGCCGCTGGTTGTCCCGCTGATGTAAACCGATCGACGGCTCGTCCAGAATATACAGCACACCCACAAGGCTAGAACCGATTTGAGTGGCAAGCCGAATACGCTGCGCTTCCCCGCCGGAAAGCGTTGCAGATTTCCGTTCCAGAGAAAGGTAATCCAGGCCGACATTTTGCATAAAACCCAAACGGGAATAAATTTCTTTTAGGATTTGTTTTGAAATGATCTTTTCGCTCTGGCTCATCTTAACGGTATCAAAAAACTTTAATGAATCGGTAACCGACAGGCTGGAAAGTTCCCAGATGTTTTTTCCGCCAATTGTTACCCCAAGCGCTTCCTGTTTGAGCCGTTTCCCCTCGCAGTCTTCGCAGGGCTTTTGGCTCATGAATTTTTCCAGCCAGTCTTTTACTCCCGTAGACTGGGTTTCAAAATAACGGCGTTTTAAATCTTCCAGTACGCCGGGGAATCGTGAATTGTATTCAAAGTGTCCGGTACCGTCGCGGTTTTCGTAACGGACTTTTATTTCGTCTTTTGAGCCGTGAAGTATGGCACGCAGTATTGGTTTTGGCAGGTCTTTAAACGGCGTGGAAAGGCTGAACTTGTAATGTTTTGCAAGGCTTTCAAAACGGCTGCGGTGCCATGCGCTGTCGGGATTGTAGGGAACACAGCCGCCTTCGTTAAAAGAAAGATCCTTGTCGGGTATTACAAGATCCGGGTCGAATTCCATTCTGATTCCCAGGCCGGAACAGGAAGGACATGCCCCGTATGGGTTGTTAAAAGAAAACAGCCGCGGCTGAAGTTCGGGAATGGAAATACCGCAATCGGGACAGGAATTCTTCTGCGAAACAAATTGTTCGTAAACCTTGTCATCGCCTTTTCGTTGCGCAAGGATCAGCATTATCCCGTCTGCGGCATCCAGTGCAGCTTCGACCGATTCCGCAAGGCGGGAGCGGATATCGGAGCTGACAACAAGTCTGTCAACAATGATTTCTATGCTGTGTTTTTTTTGTTTGTCTAGTTTGATATCTTCGTCCAGATTTACCGGCACCCCGTCTATCCTGGCTCTGGCAAAACCGGCCTTCCGTGCATTGTCGATAATATCACGGTGTTCGCCTTTCTTTCCCCGTATTACCGGCGCCAGAATCTGCACCCGGTCGCCCTCCCCCATGGTAAGTATCGTGTCGATAATCGAATCCACCGCCTGTTCCCGAATCTCCCTGCCGCACTGCGGACAATGGGGAATCCCGGCCCGTGCATAGAGCAGCCGGTAATAGTCGTAAATCTCGGTAACCGTTCCAACGGTAGAACGGGGGTTACGGTGGGTAGATTTTTGTTCGATAGAAATAGCCGGCGAAAGCCCTTCGATATAATCAAGATCAGGTTTGTCCATACGGCCCAAAAACTGCCGCGCATAGGCGGAAAGACTTTCCACATACCGTCGCTGGCCTTCCGCAAAAATCGTATCAAAGGCAAGTGAGCTTTTTCCCGACCCGGAAAGCCCTGAAATAACAATAAGCCTGTCCCTGGGCAGCTCAAGGTCGATGTTTTTAAGGTTATGTTCGCGTGCGCCTTTGATGATTAACTTATTCATACACATTAGTATAGCGGTAAATTGGGTTTGTTTGAAGAATCCTCTCGCCAAAGAACAGGAAATCCGTCAAACAACAGTGCAAGTAACAGTCTCACAACAGTGCCTGATGCCAAATTCATGTAATCCGTGGTAAACTAGAAAAAAGGAGTTCCCATGACAAACGTTCCAAAACCTGCCATTGTTACCGTTCGCCGCCTGAAAGCGCCGCATCAATCAGAACCCTTTACACAGTTCAAGCCGCTGAACAACGCTTTAAGAGAAGAGGTGTTTACCGCTGTTAACGAAATTTTTGATGCCGCCGGGGGCAAGGGGCTGCTCAAGGCCAGCGGCGATGTGTATATCAAGCCTAATGGCATCGACAGCAAACCGTATTGTTATACACGTCCGGAGTTGGTAGAAGCGGTAATCCGTTACTGGAAGCAGGCCGGAGCCAGGCGCATCTTCCTGTTCGAAAACGCCACCCAGAGCAATTTTACCCGTATGGTGTTTGCCATTACAGGTTACAGCGGAATATGCCGCCGCTATGGTGTAAAGGAAATCTACCTGGACGAAGAAAAAAGCGTGTCCTTTGCTTTCCGCGGCAAACCGCCGGAAACGCAGGAAGAGGGCGGCTACCGTCATACAAGTTTCGATATTCCGTTGTTCGTCGTGAACAACCTGATTAATAATGCGGACAAAAACCTCTATATCAGCCTGCCAAAACTAAAAACCCATTCCATGGCAGGAGTAACCCTAGGGGTAAAAAACCAGTGGGCATTCCCCCAGCAAAACGACCGACGTCCCGACCACAACTACAACCTGCCCCATAAACTTGCCGACGTGCTGGGATATGTGCAGCCGGACTTTACATTAATCGAAGGCGTGGAAGCAACCATTCACGGACATTACCCGGTTACAGCTTTTGCGGAACAGTGCATACTGCCCTTTAAAGTGTTACTGGGCAGCAGCAATGTTGTTGCTGCGGATTTGGTTGGTGCGCGGTTGTTCGGGCTTTCTACAGACGACGTACCGCATTTGCAGATTGCCATGGAGCGCGGTTACGCAAAGGGCGTCCGCAGTCTGGACGATGTGGAAATACAGGGTGATATCTCCGGTTTCACGGAAC
>WRIB01000053.1 GCA_009782955.1 Treponema sp.
AGGGCGTAAGCCCGGACACGGTTTTGCGGAACCCGAGCCGCCGAAAGGCGGCGAAGCGCTAACCGTTTGTTATGCGAAGTACCGCCCATTTTATTCTATAATCAATCCTTCTATTTCCTCTGCATACTTATTTAAACTGTGAACAGTACCATTAAGCCAAACAGATGTTGCTAATTCGGATGACATAGATTTTTTATCTATTATTGTACTATACCATTTAATATTTCTCCTATTAGGGAGTTCTGCTCCTTGTTCAAAATAATAATCTGATGTAACTATGCCAACATAACATTGATCAACATTTTTAGGAGATAATACTATATCCCCTATATTTATTTTTTTTGAAACAGTCCATAAAGAACTACAGCCACTTATTGCCTGTTGTCTATCTTTTTCAGGACGAAGACTTAAATATTTTGGAACAAAAAAAGCATTAAATTCTTTTACTGTATCAAAAAGATATTCTGTTATATCTTCTTCCCGATTAAAACCTACACCAATAAAGCCAGCATTATAGCACTCATCTGCCATAGAACTTTTTTTCCCCAAAATAACCCTATAATAATCTTTCATATTGGTCTCCTCTGGCATTTCATGTTCATCTATATCATTTTTGCTTATCAATGCAAATTGATATTTTAAGACTTTTCCAAATTTATCATTTGGAAAATCAGTGTCTTTTTTTAGTTTTTCAATTAATTCAATTGCAATATTATTTTTTTGTAATCTTCTTAAAAAATCTAATTTAATTAACTTATAAATATAAAAATTCTCATCTGTTTCATTGATTTTTTCAAAATAACTAAATACTATATTTGCAATATTTTCAAAATGTTTTTTATCATTATCTTCCCAAATTGCAGAATGATAATAATAAATTATTGTGCTTATATCTTTACCTAATATTTCAAATTCTTTTGCAAGATAATAATAATTAGGCATATCCTTTTCATTTTCAAATATATTATTTTTTTCCAGTTCTATTTTAATTAATTTTATTTCTTCTTCTGCAAACATATCATTAAAAAACACAAAATTACATTTTGGACACTTTGGTACAGGTGTGGGGATAATAGCCGCTCCAAAAGGCTTAAAATCGAGATTTACACCAAATGTAGAATATGAAAATTGAGTTCCATAGTTAAATATTTCACTACAGAGAGGACATTTATATTCTGCATTACCAAATGTTGACATATATTTCTCCTATTATAATTATAATACCATTTTTTTTCTTTGTCAATCATTATTTTCCTATAATTTTGTAACCAGTCTGCCGGTATTTCGCATAACTACAAATAAACGCAATTAATAACGTATATAACTCATAATTGATAGTGTATACGCAATAAAGCAAGAGTTCATCTGTATCAGCAAACAACCTTCATTTGACAAAAATTATTGCATCGCTGAATTCCATATCGGACATGCCTGCGCTATCCTTTTATATGGGTTGGTTTTAATTAGTTGAAGTTATTACCAGGTGATATTACTAATTTCGCGTATATAAATACCAATATATGGATAACCACAGTTTTTTAAGTAAACTATCTTTTCATTAAAAGCAAGTACACTTTCTATTCCCTTGACTTATGGGTAATACTCATATTTATATGAAGATAAATTGCATTCTATTGTATCCGCACCTCGTTCATAAATTATTTCAGGGAAAATGTGTAATGTTGATTATTTCCTCTGCTTTATCTGTCCACTCGATAGTCTTTTCTTCCAGTTCTTTTGTAACCTTGTCCAGTTCTGTTTTAATTGATTTTGCCTTTTCCCCGTTAGAATAATTTTCCGGTCTTGCCAGTTGTTCTTCCAAAGCGGCTTTTCCTTTTTCCAGTTCTTCCAGTTCGGCAAGTATTTCTTTTTCTTCCCGTTCCAGCCGGCGTAAAAGCGTTTGGCGCTGTTTTTGCAATTCACGCATTTCCGCCGCTCCAAGCGGACGTTCTCCGCCGGCTTTTATCAGAATTACCGGATCCAAAACTGATGCCATTCCCTGTCTCAAATCCTGCTTTATATCAACAGATGAATCCGGCAAAACTGACAAGACATTCTCCTCCGATCCGGATTTTCTGAAGAGATCAGGCGTTTCCTCTCCGGACACCGCTTCTTCCTGTTCCATTCGCTCCAGATAATAGCCATAATTGCCGTAAAAAAGGCGTGCTGTAGAAGGGCCTCCGTTCTCCTCTGTTGCTGTTGTTTCTTGCGACACACGTATTTCCAGAGTTTTGGTTGAAAGAGCTTCCATAAAAGTACGGTCATGGGATACAAAGATAATCGTTCCCTGAAAAGCAAGAAGCGCTTCAAGCAGTACATCCTTGGAATGAATATCCAGATGGTTTGTCGGCTCATCCAATACAAGAAGATTCACAGGCCGGAGGAGAAGGCGAAGCAGGGCAAGCCGGCTTTTTTCACCGCCGGAAAGAACGGAAACTGTTTTGTATACATCGTCTCCGCGAAACAAAAAAGCTCCAAGCATATCACGTATTTTAGGCACAAGGGCTGTCGGAGCGGAGTTTTCCAAAAATGCAAGTATCGATTCGCTGCCATTCAGTTCTTCCGCAGAATCCTGAGAAAAATACCCAACCGCAACACCGCTGCCATAATTCAGCTTTCCCCCATAACTTTTGTCCGTACCTGCAATAATACGCAACAAGGTGGTTTTTCCTGCTCCGTTTTTTCCTACCGTTACAAGCCGTTCTCCTTTTTCAACAACCAGATCCAGTCCGGAAAGAACCTTCCTGCCGACGTATGATTTCTCTATTTGCTCCAAAGTTAAAACCATGCGGCCTGAATGAGGCGGAGGTGGAAAATTAATTTTTATTTTTTTCAGTGATTCAGGAATTACTATTTTTTCCATCTTTTCCAGTTTTTTTACCCGTTCCTGAACCATGGCAGCCTTGCTTGCCTTATAACGGAAACGCTGAATAAGCGCCTGGGATTTTGCGATTTCTTCCTGTTGTTCTTCATAACGCTTTATTAAACCTTCCAGTTCCGCTTCCTGTGTCCTTTCATAAGTACTGTAATTACCTGCATAACGTTTCAGACGGCCCTGAAAAATTTCATATACTTCGTTTGTCGTTGTATCCAAAAAGTAACGATCATGGGAAACCAAAAGATAGCCGCCGGAAAAGCGTTTAAGGTAATCTTCCAGCCAGGTTCTTGCTTCTATATCCAGATAATTTGTCGGCTCATCCAGCAGCATGATGTCAGGGTTTTCCATAAGCAGCTTGGCAAGAGCTATTCTCATCTGCCAGCCTCCCGAAAAAGTACCGCATTCCCTGTCCATATCGCTGCGTAAAAAACCCAGGCCGCAAAGAACCTGCTCCGTTGTTTCTTCCCGTCTGTAGTAACCTGATTCTTCAACTGTTTGGACAAGCCGATGATGCTCTTCCACCAGAGCCCGGGTGTTTTTATCATCCTCTGTAGATTTTTCAAGCATCCTGCCCAACTTGTCCATTTTATCAAGCATGGAAACAATGCTGTCCCAGGCGGTCTCCGCTTCTTCACGCAGACTTCGCCCTTCAAAAACCAGTCCCGATTGGGGAAGATAAGAAATTCTACAACCAGTATCGGCAGAGACTTCACCGGTATCTGGTTGTTTAAGACCTGCGATAATTTGCATCAGGGTAGTTTTGCCAGAACCGTTTATTCCGGCAAGAGCCGCTTTTGAAGCGGGAAATTTAATTCCGGAAACAGCGTTTTCATTGCCGGTACTTAGTAATATACTTACCTTGTTCAGGATATCCCGATCCCCGTATGCTGCGGAGATTTTACTGCACTGAACCTTCATGGCTCAATTTCTTGCGCTGAAGTAAATTACCAGAGGCGAAGAGACACGACGGTTTACTGTACGACCTGTTACATAATCTGAGGGTACATACTCCATTCGCAGTCCCTGGTTATCCAGGGTATATGCAAAGACAAGAGAAGTGCGGGCCCCGCTTATCACATTAAAACGCAGTGCCAAAGCGCCGGAATATCTTTCTGCCATTTCTCCCCCAACGTTGTAATCCATATCCAGAGTACCAGTTCCCAATGTTGATTTGGAAATTATACTTTCGGGAAGTAAATTTAATTCGTCCCAGACAAAGTCACCGTTTGCTCTGAGTATGAGTGCTCCGTAATTAGCGCTTACAAAAGTCGGCCCGCGTGCATAAAGTACCTGAACTAAATTCTGCCGGCGTTCTTTTTCCTGTCTTACAATATTTTCTACAGACAACGGCAGAGTAACAAACGTTTCTCTTTTTTGTGCATTACCTTCATCTTCCCACAGGACTTCCAGTATTGACTCGGAATGAAGAAATACGTTAAGAGACGTACCGGTAAAATTCCATGAAAGGTTTCCCGTTTTGGTGATTGTCTTGTAAACAAACTCGTCGTCTCCGCTTTCCAGATGAATCCGGGCTCTGCCGTCCATTATTCCTGGTTTAAATGAATAATTTTCGGAAAGTAAATCCAGATTCAGTTTGCCGGAATTAATCATTGTTCCGTAAGACTCCGGATACCATGTCCGGGTTAATACAATTTCCAGATCACTGTCTTCGCTTGTATCAATCTGAACCGGCTCATTTCCCAAATACCCGGTAGTGTGTTCAAAAATATTAAGCCGGTAAGAAAAGCAATACCCAATACTTCCGCTTTGAGTCATAACCTTGTACCAATTTCCTTCCAGAGGATCACCGGTACTGCTGATAGCTTCGATACCTTCAACTATATCAAGAATTTTAATAATTTCCCTTTCTTTTAAGCGATAGGTGCGTCGTGCATTGTTTTCCGGTTTGTCACGAATCGGCAGCCCATCCTGAAGAGTTTCCGCATAATAGAGGGCATAATTGTTAAAATTGGCTGCGAATCGCTCTGCCGATCCTTTTGAAATAAAAAATTCCAAATGGGGCAGAGGAACCATAGCCACCTGATTTTCTTCTGTTTGATATTCTTCCGGTACTACCGTAACCCAGGCCTGCTCGATGTTGGAACGAACCTGAACAGGAAGTACAACTCCCGAAGGTATGTCCGGATTGTCAATAGACCACAGCAAAACTCCATAACCTATTGTTTTTTTTGAACAGGAACCAAGGACGAAAAAGAGACATAGTGTAAAAATAAATGTATTAACCCTTCTTGAAAACATACTGCTATTTTAACCTTCTGCCATACCTCGTGCAAGATGGAAAATCAGCTTGTCTAAAAGTATCTCTTCCCAGGCGGTTCCGGACGAACGTAACATATATTCATAATCACCTATTAATGCCAGGGCGCCGGCCGACCGCGGCCACCGTTTGGCTGCTTCAGAATAATCAGCCCTCGCTCTGGATGTGGTTATGCCAATTTTTTTAAGCTCAAACTCATTCACGGATTCCAGAGCAAGGAAATCCCTCAGACGTCGAAAACACCATGCAAGAGCAGCGGTAATAGCCTGAAAACTTTGTTTGGAAGCGGAAAGCGAACGGGTTATTTCCAGACTTAAGGGAAGATTCCCCCGGGCAATTGCAGCAAAAAGGGTAAATGGAGATTCTTCCCGTGTATGGGAAAGGCTTTTTTCAACATCTTCTCCGGTAATGGTTTTTTCCTTACCCAAAAACAAAATCATCCTTGAACATTCCCGGCCTAAAGCATCGGTATTGTTTTCCACCATTTCCAGAATTGTCCTGATTCCGCTTTCGTCTATACTGCAGCCCGAACGGCGGAAAAAAGCTGCAAGCCATTCACTTTTTTTATATTCAAAGAATTCCCAGAAAATCGTTTTGTTTTCTTTGGGGACAGCATCTTCTATTCGTTTATCCAGACGAGTTTCTTCCGAAATTAAAACCAGCGTAGTACCGCTTTCCAGATGTTTTACGCATGAAGCAAGAAGCTCGGCTTCATCCCTTTTTTTAATAATTTCTGCGTTTTTAATGATAATAAGCCGTTCTGCAGAAAAAAGACTGCCGTTTCTGACAACGGAAACTATGTCCTCAATGGACGATTCTCCGGCGTAATAGCTTGTCTCTTCTATATCAGAAGAAGAGCCATACCTGGCTCCTTGTTTTTCGCGAAGCGTTTTTAAGGTATCGAATTTTTCCCCCAATTCAGGGCCTAAAAAAAGATAGCAATTTCCGGAGGGAAACCTTTGCTCACTCCCATTCGCCCGGCGGGGTATACCGGTTATATCGCCTGCCATTCTAACAGGCGCGGATTATATAAGCCAGTTTTCCCACAACCCGAACATCCTGACTGTAAATGGGATTGTGGGAAGGATTTTCCGGCTGAAGCCGGATCCGGGTTGCCTCTTTAAAAAACCGCTTTATTGTTAACTTTTCATCCACAATGGCTACCACAATATCGCCGTTTTTGGCTGTGTTTTGTTTTTGAATTAACGCAGTATCTTTCTCTAAAATACCGGCATCTTTCATGGAATCGCCTTTTACCTTCATCGCAAAATATTGCCGGTTCTTTTTTAATAATGATGAGTGAACCGGAATGGTGCCATCCCAGTTTTCTTCTACAAAAATAGGCCTTCCGGCCGCTACCACACCAAGAATCGGGACATTTACAACATTGTTGTACTCCCATTCTTCGCCGGTCCGTACAACTTCCATGGCCCTGGACCGTTTTTCCTCAAATTTAAGCTTCCCCTTCCGTTTCAGGGCTGATACATGGTCATAGGCGCCTTTGACCGAAATAGAAAAATGATCCGCTATTTCCCGTATAGTGGGAGGATATGAATGATTATGTATAAAATCAACAATAAAGGTTAGCACTTCCCTCTGTCGATTAGTGGGCTCTTTCATCGGTTTATCCTTTCCATGTAATCCGAAGATGCTCAAAATTATTAATTTATCTCCATTATACAACACCTGTGTAGGTAAGTACAAGACATAGAATTACTTGCAGAGTTCCTATACTCCTATCCGGTTATATCAAAAAAAATTCCGTTATTTTTTTTCTTCGGTGTAGGAAAAACCTTTTTCCTTGCGTTCATCCTGAAGCGCTGCCCATGCATCCATACCTTTTTCCCGAAGCAGATCATTATCCTGTTTCAGCATGGGGTATCCTTCAAAAAAAGCGGTAAAATGTTCGCAAGGGTAACTGCCGCACAATGCACACATCTCGACACCTTTTTCTTTTGCACAACTCCTGACAGTACATTGGGGATTTCCGCTTCCGTCCCTGCATGAAATGCAAGTGCCTTTTTCCGCCATATCTTTCAGAAATGGCCAGAATCCATCCCCTCCCGGAATAAAACGAACAATTTCATCAAACCCGGCTTTCTTCATTTCTTCATATAGTATTTTCGCCGCAGGTTCAATTTTTGCTTTTACCGCACAGTTTTCACAATAAAGACCGCAATAACAGGTGTATTTTATATCCATAATGCTGTAACTATAACATAAGAATGAATTGTTACAAACCCTAATTTGTCGCTGAGTCAGTCTTACAATATATTTCGTAATAATCATGGAAAAGGGGCTGGCAAACACCTTGGCTCGAACGCCTGTGGAATTCGCTAAAACAGCCTCCCAGCACCTACCTGCATATTTCTTTTTCCATTAATTTGGAAAATAATAAATCAGGTAAGCGCTGGGCTGTTTTCACGGGCTCTACACGGGTTTTGCCGGGCACTTGCCCAGCTCTTTGCTTTATTTATTCGGATTAATTATGATTGAAAGGTTCAGCGATATATTGAGGTTTGCAGAAATTATTCTTCTTCAAATTTATTTTCGAATAGTTTTGCTAGAGCTTCGACGGCTTCTTTTTCGTCCTTGCCTTCTGCGATAAGGTTTATTTCTGCGCCGAAGGCTGCACCCAGAGTGATAATACCCATGATCGATTTTCCGTTAATCCGATCATCCTCCCGTTCAAAAATAATTTCGCAGTCGAAATCTTTTGCAGTCTGAACCAGTAAAGCTGCAGGCCGTGCGTGAATTCCGGCCCTGTTTATCACCTTTACCGTTTTTGTGTACATTACTAAATTACGTCCTCGGATCCATAATAGACTGAACGAGCCTGATTACTTTCTATCCATTTAAGAATATTCTGGTTAAATTCTTTCGATGAGTTATAACCCATTTTTTTTAGCCTTTCATTCATTGCAGCTACTTCAATAATAATGGGAATATTTCTGCCGGGTTTTACCGGAACCTCCAGTTTAGGAATATTAACGCCCAAAAACTCCATGAATTTTTCTTCGCTGCCAAGTCTGTCATAATTTTTGGAAGCATCCCATACTTCCAGCATTACCACGAGCTGTATTTGTTTGCTGTCCCGTATAGCTCTGACCCCAAACAGGTGGGTTATATTAATTATCCCAAGACCCCGGATTTCCATGTGGTGACCGATAATCTTGTTGGCACCTTCGCCCAGCAGGACATTTCCGTTGACACAGTGCATTTCCACGACATCATCGGCAACAAGCCGGTGGCCTCGTTCAATCAATTCCAGAGCAGTTTCACTTTTGCCCACGCCTGAGTCGCCCAAAAGAAGTACACCCAAACCATAAACTTCCACCAGTACTCCGTGGATACTTTTTTTGGGTGCAAAAATATTTGCCAGGATTCGGGTAAGACGAATTACAAATTCAGACGTTTCCAAATCGGTTTGGAGCAGCGGACATTCGGCTTTTTCCGCCTTATCAAAAAACTCCTTTTCCGGACTAAGATTGTGGGTAAAAATACAGCATGGAAGCAGATAAGAAAAAAGCTGACCAATAGAATCAACATTTTGTTCGTTGACAAGGTTTTTTATGGCTGCCACTTCTCCCCGGCCAAAAACCTGAATCCGTTCAAAAGCAAAAGAATCGAAAAAACCCATTATCGCAAGACCCGGACGATTCAGGTTGGGTACAGTTATTATCCTGCCCAAACCTCTTCTGCCGCCAATGCAACGAAGATTCAAGGAATTGTGTTCTTTTAAGTCAATATCAATTAAATCCAGAACGGTAAATTCTTTCTTCGTAGCCATAACTTTTAAAGTATAATGTAAAAAAAGAGGAATTTCAATTATACGTTAACGGCAGCAGCAAGAATCCGGTAATATTTCAAGAAAACAACGGCCAATCCCTACAATTCTTCTCTGAGTAGTACTTCCTTAAAACCTACAATGCGAAGCTTTTCCGATACGGTTCCAAGTTCTTCCTGCTTAATGCCTGTCAGAACCACCCGGAAATAATCACCAAATCGTTCATAGGCAGGATTAAGTCCCGCCCTTTTGAGTTTTTCAAAAGCATCTACTGCATATTCCGGGTGCTTGTAAGCGCCTACCTGTACTTTATAGTATTTTCCGGTAATGCCCGGCTGAAGCCTGACGGCACCTGTTTCAACCCAGGGCTGTACAGTTTCTGTATGCGTAGTTTGTTGTCCTTGATTCTGATTATGCACAACTGGCTGGTGTCCCTGATTTACTTCCTGTGCCCGGACAGAAGCATTCTCCGGGTTTGAGTAGGGTTCCGCCGACGCAGGCTGTACTTGAATAACCTGCCCCGATTTTGCAGGGAGGCTTACCTCAGACAGGCTTTCCACTTTTACCGGAGCGGTACCGGTAGTAATCATATCCAACTGTTCCGCAGCTGCCCTGGAAAGATCGATTATACGGGCTGCCACAAAAGGGCCTCTGTCATTGATCCGTACCGTAACGGTTTTATTGTTGTGCTGATTGGTAACTTTCAGCATGGTTCCAAAGGGTAATATGGGATGAGCAGCAGTAAATTGTGAATCGTTAAAAATTTCTCCCGATGCTGTGGACCGGCCGTTAAATTCCCGGCCATACCAGGAAGCGATTCCCTCCTGATAAAAAATCCCCCGGTTTACTTCTCCGGTACGCACTTGAGTGAAACACAAAGTAACCAAAATAAAACCTGATATTAAAACGAATAGTATCTTTTTCATACTCTTAATATCGGCATAAATCGGGTGCTTTTAACGTTTAAAAATCAGAATTGAAACAGTAAAAATGTCATATCGTCATGCTGAGGGGTGTTCATTCTGAAATCCTTCAGGGCTTTTTGCAGCATTTCACCAAAGGGAATGTTTTTTGCCAGAGATTCCTGTAACAGGGCAGTAACCCGCTTTTCTCCGAATTCCTCGCCGGCGGGATCATCCTGTTCTGATATACCATCACTGTAAATCAACAAAGCATCTCCTGCCTCAACATGAAAAGAATAAACCAGCGGTTCCATGTCAAGTTCAACTCCAATGGGGTAATTTACTCTGGTTTTCTGCATTGATACTTTTTTGCATTTCCTCAAATAAACAGTATGAGAATGTCCCATATCTGCAACCATTAACGTTCTGGATTCGGCGTCATACATCAGAAAAAACCCAGTAAGATATTTTTCCATATGGAAGGAACTAACAATTAATGAGTTTAATTTTTTAAGCAAAGCTTTTAACCCTTTTTGCATTTCATGGCTCTGCAGAAATCCCCAAACCAAAGAAACAACAAGAGAAGCTGTAACCCCTTTGCCTGAAACATCGCAAAGAGAAGCAAAAAAACGATTATTGTCAATTTTTCTGATAAAATAAAAATCTCCTCCAACTCCTTTTGCAGAAACACACCATGTATCAACCTTTACATCAAAGTGTTTTATTTCATCTGTAGTGGCTAAAAGACGTTCCTGCAGAAGGCTTGCCTGAGCTATATCGTTGTTAGTCATCTCAACCAAATGATCTGCTACATCCTGAAACGAAAGCATACCGCTGTAGATTCCCAGTGAATCAACCAGCACAATATATTCGTTCTGTGTACCTTGTTTATTTTCCAAAGAACCCGCATTTTCTCCGCCCTGTTGGCGAAGCTGTCCAAGAACAGTAAATATATTCCGTTCTCCGGCATAAACCTCAGCAAATTCAGCAACATCCCCTGTTGTATTCTTTAACATTATATCTCTGCCAAAACGTTTGCCCAGAGAAAGGAAAAGCTTATCCCTCCTGATAATCCCGATAGGCTGCTTTTTTTCATTTGTAATACAAACAACAGTTACATCAAGCCGTTGTTCAAGTTCATCCGCCAACTCAATAATATTTTTATCGTGCTCGACATACCAAAAATGTTTGGCCAATCGCTGTATTGCATTAGGATAATACTTGACAGGCGGAGCAGCTTTGGATACAAGGTTTCGAACCCGAACAGTGGGACTATGACCCCACGATTTAAGCGTCTTATTGTCATCCAGAAGGGAACTTTCGTTTGACCATTTCAGGTTGGCAGGCTCATTTGAGTATCTGGAGGGAAACCTTCGCCCTTTGGGCTCGGCGGAGTATACTGGCTTTTGCAACAGAACAGCTTCTTTTGTCATATTATACCGCCTCCCGTGCGGTATTAATTTGATAACACGGTATTGTTAAGAAATTGTAAAATTTACCCAATTCTCGAAAATTTAACATTTTTTTAATGGTTTTTTTATAAAAAAACAACCGTTTTTGTCATGGAAAACAGCTATTAGGTGTTCACAGACAGAAAAAACTTCATTATCATTATATTTAGCGATGGTGATTTGCATACTGACGAGGAATTACATTATATATTAATTGTAAAGGAAAACTAAAATATGAAACGACTAATAATCCGAAAATTGATTGTGGATGAATACAATGAATTGTTCGATACCGAGGGAATGAAATACATCGAATTTGCCAGCGATTATTCAAAGATCAGGGAATATTGCGCCATGATTTTAAAAGATTGTCCCGAAATGTTTAAAGAAGGAAACCTGCTGGAACAACAGCTTTCCGAAATTGTTAAGAATGGCATTAAACACGGGAACAAATGTAATCCCGAAAAAAAGCTAAAAGTCTGGTATGATCTGTTCAAACGCGTTCATTTTATTGTAGAAGACGAAGGTAATGGTTTTACCTGCCTGGATGAATGGAATGAATTTTTCCGAAAACGGCAGATTGCATTATTCAACGACGACTTTGACGCTTTTCTTGAACTGGCCAGTTTCAGCGGCCCGGAAAGTGACGAAGACGACGGCGGGAACAGTCTTATAGCCGCTTTGGAATTCTGGAACGGCGGCATGATTTATAATGAAGCAAAAAATAAGGTGGGCGTAATCCGCTGGTTTCATAGTGGATCGGAAAAATCGTCTATAAAATGAGGCAGTTTTAAAACTTCAGTTTTTGGAACAGCTGCCTTAGATTCAAATGTCAACGGTAAACCGCCACAGCCTGTTTTTATCCTTTTCCGAGGCATAGTCAATTCCTATCCGTTTTGCTGCCGTAAACACAGGCTGCTTGCCATCATCTTCGATCCACAGCCATTTTGATTCTGCCAGATTTTCTTTGTTAAGAGATTTGTCGATCTGTAACTGTTTTGTAAGTTTTCCCGGGCCATTAAAACCCTCTATGCTCCGAATCAGTACCGCTTCGGGAAAGTCCTTTTTACCGCTGACCACATTTAAAAGCCAATGTACTCCGTAACAAAGATATATATACGCATGACCGCCGTCTTCGTACATAATAGCAGTACGGTCTGTCTTTCCTTTATGAGCGTGGCAGGCGGTATCTTCTTCGCCGTAATATGCTTCCGTTTCAGAAATCCGCAGTTTAAGTATTTTTCTTCCGGTTTTTCTGCAAAGCAATTTTCCCAATAAATAACGCGCCAGGGTAACGGCGTCTTTTCGGTAATCTTTAACGGAAAGCCTGCGGGACACTATAGTTCCAGTTCTTTTACTTCAATTTTTCTGCTTTTGTTCACCAGACAAAAAAACCGGGCAGTAAGAGGGCCGGAGACAGGACATTCAATAACGGCAAAAGTGGGACCGGCGTTGCTTCGGGATCGGCCTATACTGCCGGGATTTAAAAGAAAGATACCATTTACCATCGAGCAATGGGGTATATGGGTATGACCAAAAAAGGCCGCTTCGGCTCCGGCATTCCTGGCAGCGGCAGCAATGTTCTGTCCGCCTCCATCCACACCATAATGGTTGCCATGGGCCAAAAAAAGCTTACGGGGAATTTCCACCGTCAGAGTATCGGGAATTAAAAAGTTATAATCCCCATTACCCCGGACTTTGTACCAGGGGACTGCAAAACCTGCTTTAGCAGAAGCAGGAACCAGATCGTCCCCGCCGTCACCCAGAAAAAGTGCAGCGCTAAAATCCATGTCCTGCGCCAATTGTACCTGGCGAGCCCACGTAAGAGCTGCCGTTAAAGCAGGTACATTGCCATGTGAATCAGAAATGACCAAAATTGAAGAATTGCCTGTATTCATTATCCTATTGTTAAAAACTTAAAAAAAATGGTATACCTTAATAAGTACATGATATACCTTACCAGTATTTTTGCAATAGCCGGAAGCTTAGGTCTCTTCCTTTACGGGATGAAGGTATTAAGTGACGGCCTCCAGCAGGCCGCAGGTCAGCGCTTGCAAAAAGTTCTTGCCTTTATGACAGGCCGCAGATTAAGTGCGATCTTTACTGGATTTGGAATAACTGCGATAATTCAGTCGTCTTCGGCAACTACTGTCATGGTAGTGTCTTTTGTAAATGCAGGTCTCCTTACCCTTAAACAGGCTATTGGCGTGATCATGGGGGCCAACATTGGTACCACCGTTACTGCCTGGATTGTTTCTATAGTTGGATTTTCACTCAAAATAAACGCTCTGGCTATACCCGCGATTGGCATTGGTTTTGTTTTTTCAGTGTTGAAATGGGAAAAATGCAAACATTGGGGAACAGCAATTCTGGGGTTTGGACTTCTTTTTTTGGGACTGGACTTCCTTACCAAATCCATGCCGAGCCTTTCATCAAAAACCCTGGACTTTATCAGCACATATTCAAACCAGGGTTTTACATCGGTACTCATTGGAACAAGTGTCGGGCTGGTGATCACTTTGATCCTTCATTCTTCTTCAGCTGGTACGGCTATTGTCCTGACCCTGGCCCATGAAGGAATGATTAATTACGAAATGGCGGCATCAATGATCCTGGGAGCCAACATCGGTACCACCATTGATGCAGCACTGGCCGGTATCGGAACAAAACCTGCGGCAAAACAAACAGCGCTGGTACACGTGCTATTTAACGTGATCGGCACAATTTGGGCAGTCCCATTACTTAAACCCCTCCTGACAATAGTAAATTTCGTTACCCCTACATCTTCTTCCGGTATGATCATTACCAACAACCTCGCTATGCTCCACACAATATTTAATACTATTAACACCATTATTTTCTTTCCTTTTGTTAATCAATTTGCCCTTCTGGTTAACAAGATCATCAAGGATAAAAAACCGCCGATAGAAGAACTAAAACACTACACCCTGTCTTATTCATCCGGTACATTCCAGAATGCACCGGAAATGAACATATTCCGCGCGGAAAAAGAAATCCGCGACATGGCCGGTATCGTTTCTGATATGTACGACAGAATCAGCGAAGTATTGTCCACGCTCAAAGATAACCCGGAAAAACAAGAAGCGGTAGCATCATTAACAACTGAACTTCGGAACAAGGAAGAATATGCCGACGAGATGAGGGAAGAACTGACGCGCTTTCTGATGGAATGCACCCGTCAGCAACTTAACGAAAAATCAGAGCGACGTATCTCCAGACTCCTTAAAATTATAGCAGAACTGGAAGACATGACCGACGATTGTTACCGTGTAGGCCTTTTACTGGAAATGAGTGTGCTGAAAGACCGGCTCTTTACCGGCCCGTCGATGAAAGCTCTGGCCCCTTATACCCGTTTAGTAGGTGAATTCCTGGACTTTGTGCAGACGCGTTTGGGCAGGGCGTTAACACCGGAAGAAACTGAACAGGCAAAAATAACCGAAAACCGGATTAACAAGGTACGGAACAAACTCCGTAAATACGGACAAAAACGCATCGAAGCAGGAGAAAACGTTAAAACAGAACTGCTATTTATTGATTTTATCCGCCGTCTGGAACGCTTGGGTGATTATTGTTACCAAATTTCAACAGCTCTGGCGCATTTGGATGATTAGGAAGGGGAGCGCTATTTCGGATTTTAATATCGTAGCATAAAATATATTTTTTGGCGGGAAATATTTTTGGAAGCAGATAAATACTCGAACATTGCAGAAACTTATGATTACATGCTTTTTGAAAATACAGAGAGGGAAAATTTCTTTGTAAAAATATTTGATCAGTACAAGGTAAAATCAATTCTGGATTGCGCATGCGGAACAGGAAAGGATTTGGTTTTTTTTAATTCGTTAAAATATGATATTACCGGTTCGGATATTTCAGATTCAATGTTATCTATGGCTCAAAAGAGAATAGAAGAAAATGGATTAAATATACCTCTTTTCAAAGCCGACTATCAGTTTCTGGAAAATACATTTACCGCAAAATTTGATGCAATTGTCTGTCTGAGTAATGCGATAAATGATACAGAAACTGATGTCGAAAAAGCGCTCAACAGTATGAAAAATGTGTTAAATAACCAGGGAATTATAATTTTTGATCAAGGGCAGACAGACATATCAATGCAGAATCCCCCTTGTCATTCCCTGGAAGTTAATAACAAGGATTTCTCGCGATTGTTTACGATGGATTACAAAATGGATATTATGACCATAAAAATATTTGATTTAGTTCATACTGACAGTTTAAAAGATTTCAGGATAAATGAGTTTAAATTCAAAATCAGGTTATATGATGATTGGATAAAAATACTTAATAAAGTAAATTTACATGGGGATTACTACGGTAATTGGGATTCAGTTTCTTATGATAAACAAAACAGCAGAAGGTTAATAATAGTAGCAAAGAAAAAGTAAATCAGTTAAATTTGAATAACCAGCTGAGCACTATCTTAACATTTACAATTTTGGAGTTTTGCGTCATTAAAACTAACACACCTGCCAATCAAGCGAATGGCAAGAACAATAACAGCTGATACCGGATTTTTTATCCCTGGCGTTTTTTCAGCAGCGTTTCCGTTATTTCAGCAAAGCCTTCTCCGCTTTCCTTTTGCGAAACAAAAGCAGGCAGGTGCTGAATCAATTCCCCATAATGCTTGACATTTACCACACCGCAAGACATGGGAAAGCGGGCAAACATCGGTTCGTCATTTGGTGAGTCTCCTACAAAAATAACTGTATTATCGTCGTTTTTTGTCCAGTTGAATTTCTTTTGCAAAAACAATTCTGTCATGGAAAGTTTGTTGTAGTTTCCCATCCAAACATTTACGTGAATCGAAGAAATTTTTGCTACCGCTCCTTCTTCCGCGGCTATTGCCCTAACCTTCTCTGCTGTTTCCAGCGACAGAACCGGCTCTTCTTCGGCAAAGTCCAGGGCAATGTCAAAAAGGCGGGCAAATTGATCCTTGGCCATGCGTATACCCGGAACTTCCATCATTGCCCGCTTTTTAATCCTCTTTAATACAGGATGATCATTATGTACCGCATTGGGATGGAATTCCTGTTTACTCACCTTCCGCTGAGTACCTTTGCCATCTTCAAGCCAAAACACCAGGGCGCCGTTTTCGCCAACTACACCGTCAACCGGCCATTCCCTGGCAATTAAATCACACCATCCGGCCGGCCGGCCTGTAATGGGAATAACCTTAAGTCCCGCATCGTGAAGATCCCAAAGTGCAGAATAGGCTGCTGCAGATAGTTTTCCTTCTGTTGTAAGGGTATCGTCAATATCCATCAGTACATAACGTATATAAGCGGCTTCAGCATTACTCATTGTTGCAATTGGTTTCATTTGTTTTGTTTCTCCTTTTGAGTATTACTCTATTGTATCAAGTTGCACAGCTCTTCCGCCAGTTCAACAGCACTTTTTCCTTCGGCACAAATACTGTAGAATGCTATTTTCTTATAATCATTGGCCCGTCTTTCATGAAGCAGATGGTGTTTTTCTTTTGATTCCGCCGGTGTTTCTGCTTCAAGGAATGGCGGAAGTTCCCCCTGGCTAACAATGCGCTGCCAGGCAGTTCCGGCAGATACTTCCAAATACACTGTACAGTTTTTTATAGACTCATTTTTCAGTAAAGCCATTGCGCGGGGATTGTCGATAATACTGCCGCTTAAAGATAAAACAACGGCATTTTGGCAGTTTTCTAACAAGTCCCGAAGAGCCGCCATTTCTTCACGCTGAAATAATTCTTCTCCGGTTTTATAAAGTTCCCTGACGTTTTTGCCTGTTCTTTCTTCCATTAATTGATCCAAATCATAAAAAGAGCTTTTAAGTATCTTTGCCAGTTCCCGGCCTGTACTGGTTTTGCCGGAATGTTTTGGTCCCATAAGAATTATTATTGCCATAGCGTTCTTTCACGAGTTTATTCGAAACTATGGTTTAAAACCAGAGCGAAAATTTGTATACTTTAGCTGCGAGGTAATTTTGATACTTTACGATCCTGCATTGAATATGAATTTTCAGGATTATGGTATTATGCTTCCCATTGCTCCTGACCGGGGAAAGCAAATCCTGGAATTCATGAACAACCATTACTATCCCGGTACACGGGGAGCCACTATGCCTTATCCGGGTCCGGAAATGTCCATTGCCGATGCCCTTGAGTTTTTAAGAATTGCAGATCATACAATAATAACAAGAGAAGATCTGGAGCGGGTTCACAGCAAGGAATTTGTTTCCTTGTTGTATAACAAACAGAAAAAAGGTCTTGAGGAATCTCTGCTTAATACTTTTGAATTAATTGATGCTCAGGGCAAACCCAACCGCTATGAACCAACACGCGCAAAAAGACCTCTTTCTGATTTATTCCAAACCATCCTGGCGCAAGTTGGCGGAACTTACCTGGCTTGCCGTCTTGCCCTGGTGAACGGGTCGGGTTTTTGTTACTTTATGGGCGGCGGAATGCATCATGCCCGTTATGATTCGGGTTCCGGATTTTGCTTAATTAACGATTCGGTTATTGCCATTACAAAGCTGCTTTCGGAATCAGCTTTGCCCCTTGTTTGGATAATCGACCTGGATGTCCATAAGGGAGACGGTACTGCCGAACTCATTCATTTTGCCCGCAAACGGGAAGAATTACAGAACGTACTTACCCTATCAATACATATGGCCAAAGGCTGGCCTCTTGATACGGATAGTCTTGCTGCTGCCAAAGAAGGCCGGGCACCGCTTGTAAGTTCGGACATAGACATTGGAATTGATGCTGGTGAAGAAGAAACATACACTTCCCGTCTGGCAGAAGGTATCAAAGAACTGGAACGGCTTAGTGCGGCGCTTTATCCGTCTAACCCAAAACCTAATCTTGTGCTGGTTGTAGACGGTGCCGATCCTTATGAGCATGATGAACTACCTTCGAGCATCCTGCTTAAACTTAGCCTGGAACAGTGTCTTTTACGGGATAACTATGTGTACCGTTATGTTATGGAGCGAAAAATTCCTTCCGCCTGGATCCAGGCAGGCGGTTACGGCAGCCGTGCCTGGGAACCACCGGCGCATTTCTTACTGAAATTAAGGCCAGGGTAAGAAAAGCATCAATTTAACGTACCGGCATGCGGGTGTTCCTTATCATGAGGGAGGCGCACAAAGTAAATTAGCGGGTCCTGTCCATGCAATGCCCATGCCTCCGATACTCCGGCATAGGCATTGCACGGACACCCGCCGCTACTTTTTATTTTCTGTGCGCCTCCATACCCCCAGGAACGCCCGCATGTCATTACATTTAATTATGGTTTTATGACGGTTTAAACTTTTATAAGTCCAGCAAGGGGTTTTATAAAATATGCGCCGGAATTGGGTTAAAATACTAAATTAATAATTATATACTGATTACGGTAAGGATTTTCTTATATCTGCCTAAACCTATTACTTCTTCAAGAGCGTCTCTTGATCTCTCTGATTCTATCCAATCTGATAAATCAGAGGCCATTGTAATTTTTTCCCGATTTAGAATGCGATTTTGATTCTTAGCCAATTCAGAACTAGCAGTATTTGGGGGAATTGGCCAGCCTTTTTGAGGAATTTCTTTGTTTTTCATAAAACGTATTTTTTCGGATACTAAGCAAAAATTAATTATGCCATTAGTGCTTAAAATAATTATGATTGGTCTACTGATTAGTTCAACGTAACGAATTGCGGTAGCTGTCAATGATGTTTGACATAATTCCGCCATCCCAATTATACCATCCAGACCTAAAGGGTAATTTCCCATGTGATCCTTGAAAAGATCTTCCGGCATGAGCAGCCCGGAAGCGAAAATATCAGCTTCCTGTTCATAGCGGTCTTGCGATACAAAACCGGCATCTGATTTATGTAGTCCATCAATATTGATGTAGGGATGATCATCCAAAAAATAATGTCCTAATTCATGGGCGATACTAAAACGTTCAAAGCCCGGATTCTGGTAATAGGTAGAATATACAATACAATAATCGTTGTCTATCCGGATTAACATCCCTGAAACGCCGTCTGTATGGATATCTTTTGGATATAAACTGATTTTTTTCTTTTCCAGAAGCGAAATAAGGTCAATCGGCAGTTTATATAAGCAGTATTCTTTAAGTTTTATTTCAGCTGTGTTCAAAATAATTGCTTTATCAAGAGGTTTTATCATCTTTCTGGTTTTTTCGTGCCATCATTGAATTTACTATGTCTTGTAAAATTTCCTGATCATGAGATGATAATTGCTCATAATTTCTAAAAAAAACGCTTCCTGTTTCTGATATCTTTGGTTCGTCCACTGTTCCGAGAAGATAGTCTGTGCTGACATCAAGCGCTTTTGATAGTTTACTTAAGGTATCAAAAGACGGTTTTCTTGCCTTAGTTTCAAATTGGGCAACTGAACTTGTCGGCAGACCGGATTTCTCACCGAGTTCACTCTGGGTCAAATTGCGCAATGCACGTATGGATTTTAACCGATCTGCAAATTTTTCTGACATTTATTTCCCCGGTAAAATAATACCTTTTTAGGAATAATTTTTATTCCTACTGTTGACAAACATTATGCTTCTTGATACATTATAGATACAAATAATATACCTGTCAAGGTATATTATTGGGGCAGTCTTTTTGGGTTGCTCAAAACTGAAAAGTCCTTGTTGGTTTGGTTAAAGTTTGAACCTCACTACAGGGCAAAGGAGCCGATATGGCTAAGTCTCATCATGTAGTTCCAGCCACACAGGGGGGATGGAATGTCAAAAAAGGCGGTTCCAGCCGGGCAAGCGTCCATGCTGAAACCAAAAAAGAGGCTGTTGACTTAGGGCGGGAAATCAGCCGCAACCAAGGAACAGAATTCCTGATTCATGGGAAAAATGGGGTTATTCAAGAGAAAAATAGCCACGGCAACGATCCCAGAAATATCCCAGGTTAAGGAGGGGAAAATGGCTAGATGTACAGCTACCAGGAACCTTGAGGTTCACCACAAACGGATTGATGGCGGAAACAGGTTAAACAATGCTCAGGTTTTATGCCAGAAATGTCATGTAAATACCAGTTCTTTCGGAACTCACGGGCATAATCCACCGGACTTTTCTGAAACTACGAAGCAGGAAGCCTTAAAACAGGCGGGTCATCGCTGCGAATGCACAAAAGACAACTGCCACAATTGAGGTTTGAGGGAATTTTTCTCTTCTTTTCGAATACAAAACTAATGGAGTTAATGCAATGGCAAGAACAATTTCTATTTCACAAGCAAAGAGTTTAATCCGGCAGGTACAGAACAAGCAACGACAGGCGATCAATCAATACAATCAAGCAGTTCGGGATTATAACCGTAAGGTTGAACAGGTCGTCAACCGGTACAATCAGGAAATCAACCGGATAAGCCGTGGGTAAACTAAAGCCAGTGGGGGAAATTTGTATTGGATTCCCCCGGTTTTTCTTTATTTCTTTTAGGGTCAGCACATACTCACACAAAAGATAGTCGTGTATGACATTATAAAAATTTCCCAATAATGCCGTCAACATCAGCGACATTGAAAGAAATGGCACTACACCATACGCCATATTCCTTTAATGAATTGACGGTATTTATCCATTCTTCCAATGCACGGCGTTTTTCCTGTACTTGCGGATTGTCCTGTCCTTTTGTTTCAAGTACAAGGGTTTTACCGTTATCAAGCGTGATTAGGAAGTCGGGATAATAGGTATGAGGAATACCGCCGTAAGTGTATTGAATACCAAAGCCTAGATGGTCGTTTTTTGCAAATGCGGTTACATGGGGGTTCTTCTCGATTTTGTAGGCTTCGGTTGCTTCCCATGTGCTGTCAT
>WRIB01000054.1 GCA_009782955.1 Treponema sp.
CCCCTGTCCACTACTCCGCCGGAATAAGCGGAAACCAGTTCCGGGCTTGGGGGATCAAACGCTTCCTGTTTACAGGAAAAAAGCGCAATAACCAGCAGCGGAATAAGTGAAAAAAGAGCCTTCCGAATGTTCATAATCCCTCCAATAGAATTAGTATACACACAAAATGTTTGCCGCTGTAAGCATTAACTCTAACACCTCACTTGCTCTCTCTCACTTATCATGTTATGGTTGGCTGAGGAAAACTATGGCAAGAATGACTGACGAAGAAGCTACAGCCCTTGATGATTCTGTAAGAATAAACGAAATCCGTTCCAATATCAGGGCCGGTTTTGTTACGCATAGCAGCAGCTGCCAAATTCCGGTAGTGTAGCTAAACACCAATCGAAGCATGATTTACGAAATGCGGCGCGCTCTGTTCGGGCTAAAGCCCTCACGCATTAGTTCTTACGGTTTAAATTATTTGCGCTACGCCATGATGATTTTATTGAAATTACACGGCTTTGCCGTGCGGTTAGTGGGCGGGACAAAAAGTAATGCTTGACAGTGACTTGGCAGCTTTGTATCAAGTTGAGACATTTAATTTGAATAAAACCATAAAACGTAATATTGGACGTTTCCCCAGCGATTTCATGTTTCAACTTACGAAAGAAGAATGGGAAAACTTGATATTCCATTCTGGAATATCAAGTAAACAGCACGGCGGCAGACGCTTTATGCCTTATGCTTTTGCAGAACAGGGTGTTGCAATGTTGGCAGCTGTCCTTAACAGTCCCTGCGGTTTGTGGTGAGTATGTAAAGGAGTGGTTTTAAAATAAACTGTGCTTGTTATAAAATTATGAAAATATTTTATTAAAAGAGGATCACACTAAATATGGGGTATAACTGATGTTATAACACCAGACGAATTTGGTAGCTGCTGCTAAGCGTAACCCTCGCAAAATGGGATTTGATTAATATTATTTTACATGATAGACTCCTATAATAGGAGTACTTTATGAAAGTAGTAAGCACAAATGAGAAAGAGAATGTCATTTCTGTTACTGGGTATGGGAAGCTTTTTGTCGAACCTAATTTTTTAAACATTTTTATATCTTTAGCTTGTCGCTCAAATAATATGAAATCGTCACTGGAAGGTATTAACTCCAACATGAAAGAACTTTTTGAATTAATCAAGCAATACAATATTGAAGAAAATTGGGTTCATGTCGTTGATTTAAGCTTTGGCCCAAAATATGAATGGAAAAAAGAAGTGCATGAATTTTTAGGCTATGATGTTAATCAAAAAGTCAATATTGAAATGGATGCAACAAGGGAAAATGAAGAAAATGCAAGAAAAGTTATTAGCGAGATTGCTTCGTTAAAATTTCTCAATGATTGCGACATTCAATACGGATTAAAAAATAAAAAGAAGTATTTAGAAACTGTAAGGGAATTATCTTTTAAAAACGCCGTTGATAAAGCTGAGCAATATGCAGCATTGGCTAGCGTGAGAATTATTAAAGCAAATTCCATAACTGATAGAGATTCTGTTGGGGTATACTCGAGGAGTAATTCACAAATGAATGAAGATGCTGATTACTGTATGACGGATTCTGATTCATATTTGCCCACAGGTCGGAAAATTGTATTGGAAAACACCGTTTACGTTGTTTTTGATATTGCAAAATAAAACAAAAAAAATCAAATTGGGGGCAAAGAATAAATAAATGATACTATTTTCTGATTTATTAAAAGCTCGAGGCTTTGATGTAACTAGTTCTTTTAGGATGGTCCGCCATAAATTACCTAATCATATAATGGAAAAACTAATTGACAATGATTTACTTGAACAATACCAATGTATTAATGGTAAAGAAAGATTCGAATGCGATTATGTGGTTTCATTTATCGCCAAAGAATCAACAAAAGCTTTATTTTGGGGTGTGTTCAAAGTAAATGGAAAAATAAATGCAAAGAAAGCTGGAACAATAGACAAGTATGTAAAGGAATTATATGACAATAATTTGACTTCTGCAGTTTATTATTTATTGGAAAAACAAAAAGGATTTGAAGATTTAGAACAAAGGGTTATTATTGATTGGGGTTCTAGCACAATAGCTTGGGTTCAAAAAAATTGTAATAAAGAAGTTATAGAAATAAAACCGAAAGGATTTGTTGAGGATTTTTCTGGATATTTGGACTTTATACTATCATTTAAAAAATTGGAGCAAATAGTAAACAATTCTGATGCAAACTATACATGGAAAAGCAAATTAAGTTCCGTGTCTGGAATTTATCTTATATTGGACAAAAAAACAGGTAAACAATATATTGGTTCTGCATACGGAGAAAATGGAATATGGGGCAGATGGAAAAATTATGTCAAAACAGGTTCTGGTGGAAATGATTTGTTAATTGATCTTCAAAAAAACAATAAAAAGTATAAGTATAATTTTCAATTTACAATATTACAAACATTGCCAAGTAATTTAAAATCTGATGAAGTAATTGAATATGAAAAATTATATAAGGAAAAATTTGGTAGCAGGGTATTTGGTTTAAATAAAAACTAGATAATAATAGTCCAATATACATTAACCGCTACTGTTAACTATTTCCCTCCCGAATTTGAGAATTTTGCCCTACTCCCTGCTCCCCCCACCAGTATCCCCGTAGCCCTTAGCGCCAGAAAATTTGAATCGCCGCCGCCTTCAGCATACAATGAATCGTTCAGTATGGGCCGACCTATCCATGCCATGTGGCAGCGTATCTGGTGGCGAAACCCTTTACGTATACATATCTTAAAAAAACATTTGCCGCCCATTTCGGTACAGGACAGAATTTCGGTTCGGTAAAGCTCTCCCATTTTGTGTTTAGCGTTTCCTGTCAGGAGAGGACGAACCGCTTTCCGGCCTTTTCCATACGGTCTAAAGGCGCTTTCGATTATTGTTGACTCACATTCAGAGACACATCCTGGTATACATTTCTGCATTGTAAAACCCGCAGGCAATGGAGGAAAACCGGGAAGCAATGCATTGTTTTTTTTGCAACAGACGGCTTCGTATTCTTTACCTATTTCGCCTTTTTCCTGTTGAGCCAGCAATGCTTTCATTGCAGTTTCTGTTCTGGCGCAGAGAACAAGCCCCTGTGTTTCATAGTCCAGCCGGTGAATCAATCCTCCTTCAATGCCTTTATGGCCTTTAACCCGCAATACTTCGGGAAAGCGTAATGCAATCCAGGCAAGGAGGTTGTTTTTTTCTCCCGGCTGCAGAGGCGCAGTATGCAGATGCGGAGGTTTATACGCAATCAGGTAAGAAGGAGTTTCTGTAACAATACGCGGCTCCATGTCAGGAGTTAACCAAAATTCTTCCATGTTTATACAATTGAAAAATTATTTCTTTTTTATTCTCCGATTAAGTTCAATTATAACAGTTTTAAACCTGTCCGGTATTGGCGCTTTAAAACAACGTTGTTCACTCTCACCGGGAATTACAATAGCCAGACTTAAAGCATGGAGCATTAAAGCAGAATTGGGAAAGTTTTTATCCCGGTCTTTTCTGTTTCCTTCATATAAAGGATTATATATTGAATCACCGACAATTGGATTGCCCAGATACTTTAAATGAACTCTTAACTGGTGGGTACGTCCTGTCCTTGGCTCAAGAAGCAATAAAGAATAACCTGCCCAGGATTTAAGGGTACGATAACGGGTAAGAGCTATTTTCCCTTGTGGTTTACTGTCAGAATTAACTGGCATTGCGGTAAAGCGTTTACGATCCCGCGGATCGCGAATCATACGGGTAAAGATGCGGCCTTCTGAATTGACAGGAACTCCCTGTACAATGGCAAGATAACGTTTCCTGACTGTTTTTGCCTTAAACTGATCTGAAAGAAAGACAAGGGCTTCATCGTCGAATGCGGTAACAATCACGCCGGAAGTATCTTTGTCCAGCCGGTGAACAATGCCATTTCTATATGATAAAGAAGAGTCAGAGTCTGTTTGTCTGTTCAAAGGCCATGCATTCGGTTTATTATTAGACCTCCACAGTAAAGCGTTGGCCAGGGTGCCGGAATGGTTTCCTGCACCGGGATGGACAACCATACCCTGGGCTTTATTAATTACTGCGCAGCGATCATCTTCGTAAATCAAATCAAGTGCAATGTTTTCCGGTTCCAGATACAATGGTGCAGCAGGCTGCCATGAAAGTTCAATTATATCGTAATTTTTTACCAGATGAGAAACCTTTACTATTTTACCATTGAGTTTTGCTTCCAGACATCGTGATTTTATCTGCGAACGGCTTAAAATCCGCAGTGTTTCTGCAATATAACGGTCCAGCCTGACACTGTTTACGATTCCTTCTGCTGTTCCGGAATATGTGCAATTCATTAATAATCCGCAGCTGATGCAGCCTTGCGCTTGTTTTTTACTATCTGATGATCTATTACAGAGACTGTAAGAGAAGCGGAACAGGCAAAAGCAAACATCCAAAATACATCAGTACCGTTAATTGCAGCAGCCCCTGCAGATTGAAACGGCCACGGGGCATAACGTTGATCCCAGTTATTCTGGCCCATTCGGATAATATCCATGATTGTTCTTGTAAAGAAAACAGTAAACGGCAAAGTACCGAAAAAAACTATTTCGCCGCGCCTGAGGTCTTTAACCCACTGCGGTGAATTTGCAAAGATCGATATACTTGACTGAGATTGTTCACTTTCAGATGCCAAAGGCACAGGGCGGAACATTTCAAGACGCGGAGAATAATTAAAACTTTCCGAAAGATCGGAAAAAATAAACGGAGTATACTCGGAATGGTTTTGAGCGAAACAAACAAGCGCCGGGATCAGCAGAAAAAGCAAACAACAAATTCGCCTCATTGCGGCTCTCCAGCATGAAAGACAGCCGTACCTACTCTGACCAGTGTGGAGCCTTCTTCTATGGCAATCTCATAATCATTTGACATGCCCATGGAAAGGCAGGAAAAATCCGTTTGAGGAAAACGCTGTTCCAGTCGGGCACGGGCTGCAAAAAGTTTTTTGAATGACTGCCGAATAGCATTTTTATCCTGGGTAAAGGGAGCCATGGTCATAAGACCGGAAAGCTTCAGGCCGGGAAAAGACAAAACCAGTTCCACAGCGCGGGAAAGAGCATCTTCATCAGGATATCCGGATTTAGATTCTTCCCCGGTATGCATTTCCAACAGTACTGTTAATGTTTTATTTTTATCGTTCAATTCAGCCGCCGCATTTCCCAACGCACGTATTAGTTCATCCCGATCCAAAGACTGAACACCGTCAAATAAACCATTGATATTTTTAACTTTATTCCGCTGAAGTCTTCCGATCAGGTGGAGACATAGCTTTGGGTACTTTTCTTTTAATACCGGATATTTTTTTAAAGCTTCCTGAACACGGCTTTCGCCAAAAAGCATAAGCCCGGCTTTAATTGCTTCTTCAATTTTTTCTCCAGCGTGAAATTTACTTACCCCCATAAGCTGTATCTCACCGGGCTTTCTTCCGGAACGCAGGGCGGCTTTTTCCATTTTTTCTTTAATTGCTTCTATTCGCTCTGCAATGTTCATGAACCTTCCTTAATTTTTGTTCCGGCACAGCTGATACAATTCTCTAATCCGGAAGCAAGTGCCAGAAAAGTTCCGCAGGGAAGCTTCTCCGCTCTTTCACCGCCCGTAAGTCCGCATGATTTTAAAACATCTTCCGCAATTGCGGCAGCGGTTCCCGTTTTGTTAAGTATACAGGAACGTGAAATAAAATTCAGCAGATTGTTGGCTATGGTTTTCCGACGTGATGCAAAAAGGGAACGAAGTAACGGATAAAAGAGCGGTGGGGGCAGCGGTACATTGGGCAGTCTTTCAAAACAAACAACCGCAGAATCAACGCGGGGAACGGGATAAAACGATTGCCCCTTGAGTGTCATAATAATCTTCATCGTATAGGCGGAAGAACAAAGCACGGAAATCGAAGAATACTCCTTTGAACCAGGCTTCGCCGCCATACGCAGGGCAACTTCTTTCTGAACGGTAATGATCATCCTTGAAAAAAAACAATTATCTGTAATAAGGTTTCCCAAAAGTACGGCAGCGACGGTATAGGGCAAATTTCCCAAAAGATAAGGAGCCCTTTCCGTTGTTTTCCAGGTTTTTAGTACATCGCCGCGGATTAATGTAAAATCAGGCCAGGCAGCAAAGAGTTCTTCCAGAACAGAACAAAGTCCCGGATCGATTTCAAAAGCGGTGATCTTTAACTTCCGCCCCAGGAGTTCGTGCGTCATACAGCCAAGACCGCTGCCAATTTCCCAAACCGCCGCGCCGTTTTCTGCTTCCAGTGCGTCAACAAGAAAATGCCTTGCCCTTGGGTTAATCAAAAAATTCTGTCCCCATTGTTTCCGGATAGACAAACCCCGCCCGTCCAGAAAAGAACGCAAAGCAGGGCCGGAATTATAGTTGGGAAAACCAGCCATCTTTGTTGTTGGCTCAGGCGAATCGGGCAAATTCATTTCTGTAACGGGCATACCAGTCTGCAAATACCAATAGACAAACAATCAACAATGGTGTAACGGTGCAGATTGCAGGAAACGGAAGCGATAAACCGGGAAATCGTGCAAAAAGCGAAATGCTCCATTGCATAAAAAACTGTAGAGCGATTAATAGCTTATTAAGAACAGTCCCAATAATTATACCTATAAAGGGAACCTTTGATAACAGAAGCCATAAAAAAGAAAGAGCCATAAAAATCCCCGAAAGCGGCGCAGCAACAAGCCCGGCAATTAATCCTACAGGACGCAGTACACCAAAAAGCGCCGAAACCACAGGAGCGGTAACCAAAAAAGCGCCTGCAGATGCACTAATCCCCATAGCCAATGATAAAGGCAGCCGGCCTTTAAGAAGTACAAGCACCGGATTGCTTAATACCAATATGCCTCCCAAAGCAAGGTAACTTAAAACAAAAGAAATACTGTATGCGGAAGATGGATTCCACAGTATCTGAATAAGGAAAGCGGCAGAAAGCAAAGCAAACGTTTGCCTTGTTGTTCCGGTAAGAATTAAAAAACTCCCCAGTCCATACATAATTACAGCGCGAACAAGGCTTGGTTCCGGCCCAACAAGAAACACATAAAGGACAATAAAAACAAAACCAGCAATAATAGAACCCTTTTTCCCAAGCGGTTTTTTTAAAACAAAGGCCAGCATGGCGGAAATAAAAGCCAGGTGCATTCCCGAAAGAGCAAGAATGTGGGAAAGCCCGGCGTTACGGAAAGAAACTGCCAATGTTCCTTCAAGATTTTCTCTGGTACCCAGAAGCAGAGCTGCTGCAAGCCCTCCCCAGGCTTTTGGCTTAAGCTGCACAAGAACAGCGCTTCTTACAACGGTCCGCATCCGTTCCAATGCCGGTGCTTTTTTTATAATATGAACCGACGCTGCACGGAAACGGGGATCAACAGCAGCTCTGCCTTCCGTACTGTCATCCGGTGAAAAATTGCCTTCGATATAGAGTTCTGCTCCCCTGCCGAAATCCCGTAACCTGGGCATGGTACCTGCCGGAAAAAAAACCAACGCTCTGCCGCGGGCGGAACCGCGTACAGAGCCGGAAAGGTTTCCGGTTTCAGAGAGCTGCATCACGGCCATACCCCGTTCTTCTTCTGTAGTTTGACCAAGACCGGAAGCAAAAGAACGGGGATCATTAAGGAGTTTTCCTTTTATTGAAGAAATCGTTTCCAGGGGAAGACCCGGAGCGCATTGTTCTATTCTTACAGCACAAACAAAACCAACAATCAGACCCAGGGTTCCGGCAAAACAAATTCGTATATAAAACGGATTGTTGGAATGTAAAACCTTAATCGGTTTTTTTAATACACCGGCCAAAAACCAAACAAGACTCGTAATCAAAATAAAGCAAAACAAAACAAGCAGGCAGAGACGCACTGCCGGGAGGGAAATATACACAACCGGAATCGCCGCACAGGCAGCAACAATTAAAGGACTTGGCCCGGGACTTTGTACAAAGTCTGAAAAAGAGAAAAAACTTTTCATGCACACACCCTCACCATTTTAATTTTGATAGTGCAGTCTGTGCAGCTTCAATTATAGTGGCTGGATACGGCAGCATAGTTGCATAATGGAGTCCGTCATACGAAGCTTTGTAGGCTAATTCACCCAATGCATTAATTAAAGCAAGTACTATTTCCTGTTCTTCCGTCTCCAAATCAGCAGACCGGGAATTATACAAACCCAGTTGAAGGGCCAGAATTTGGGCTGCATCGGCGTTTCTTAGATTTCCCAAACAGTAAATGGCATTGATTAATGGTTGTTTAAATGAAAGATCCGCTCTGAACATGACCAGGCTTTGATTGTAATATTTTAATACCTGAGGCAGAGCTCGAACCCACCCTGTTTCCCTGATAATAAGCAGCGATGCTTCTGAAAGTTCCTGAATCCCGCTCCGCCTGTCACCGGGAACAGCCAGAGCCACTTCCAGAGCTGTTTCCGCCAGTTTACATTTTTCTTCTCCGGAAAGCCCTTCCCAGGAAAGAACCAGTTTAAAGGCAGAAAGTTTTTCTTCGGGCGGATTTTCGATAATTACCCTAAAACAAAAATCAAGAATATTTCCGCCGATTTTATAAATCGCCTTAATTGCTTCTTCTTCCAAAGAATCCGAATACATAACACTTGATGCAAGAAGAACAGGATAACATGATTCATCTCCGGTACTGCCAAGAATTGCAAACAACGGCAAAAGAAGCCCTTCATCGGAGGGTATTCCGGAACTATTCCGGCGGTTTTGTTCAGCAAGAAATTCTATTATTTGCCCTGTAAGGGATTGGGTATCCAATTCCGGCAGTACCTCAAGAATCTCGTAACGGATTACCTTGTCGGGAAAGCGTAAAAAAACCTGCCACACCGCTTCTGTCGCGGGGAAAAAAGTATATTCACCGACTCCCCTGACAGCCGCAATTGCAATACTGATCATATCCGGATCATTGCGGAAAAGCGAAGCATTATCTATAACAAAACGCAATGCCAATTCGCATAATTGTCCGTAAAATTCGGATGCCGCTTCATCATTGGCTGCATCGGAAAGGACATTTACCTTGGTACTCAGGCTTGACCGGATAAAGATTCGTTCATAGGACTGTAAAATTGTCTCTCCCGGGCTGCTCAGGATTCCCTGAGTTTGAGCAAAAAGAGCCGGAACAAACAAAATTACAATAATAATAAACAGTATAATTTTTTTAGTCATAGTACCCCCTTCTTACTATAGGGCATCATCGCTCACAGCGCTTGCAACGGGAACTTCCTCATCTGCTACTCCAACCAATTCACCATCAGATTTATTGGATGCTTCTTCGTCCAAAACCCGGAAAGGAAGCTCATCATCTTCTTCGGGAAGCATACCAAACACTTCCCCAAGAATATGGTTACGGGTCTCCAGCGGCATGGGGTCTGCTTCCGTATGAAGAAGGGATTTGTTGTCTTCTTCGTTATAATCCAGGGATCGAACCGTACCGGAGATGCAAACAGGCCTGTTATTAAGGATAAACTGTACTTTAATTCGCAGGCTCGCAGCGCCCTTCCCTCCTACAAGAACTGCACAGCCGCAATCAGAAATATCCTCCACAAAACATTTTAGGCCGGGACTCATCTCTACATTATGTGACGCCTGGTTACTGTCCAAAATATAGAGGAAAGCCGGCTTGTGGGTTTTTAATCGTATGGAACGGCGTTTTTGGGTTCTTATAAGGTTTTCGCCATGGCTTATTTTTAACGACGCAGTACCCTTGGAAAAGACCTCATCCTGGACATCGGAATCAAATACATAGCCTGCATCGTCATCCCGCCAGAAATAAACTGAAAGCTTCAGGCCCGTCCAGGAAAAACTTGCCGGCAGCTTGGGAGTGGTTGGACGGGCAACGGTAAGGTACTGGCCTATGTTTTTTACAATTCTGGAAGGAAATACTCCCTGGCCGTTTACCAGTATTCTGATATGCTGACCTTCTTCGATCTGGCGGCTGTTGGTAATACCTGTTTTGATTTTGGGCTTTTCCATTTCTATCTTTTTGCGATAATCGTATAATTTGGAAAGAAAATCCTGGGTAGACTGGTCGCCTCCCCCTCCGGACAATCTTGCAGTACGTACCATGTTTCTGATGCACATTTCCAGCTGATTCTGAGACCAGAAAAGAGCTGTGGGATCGGGCAGGGCGCTTTTAATCGCCAGCCGCCGGAGCAGTTCTATCTCCTGAAAAGAAAACCCCGCATCCTTCCCCTTTGCAAAAAACTGAATCCACGAGTTTTTCTTGTCTTTATTTTGCTGGGAAAAGATCAGGATTAAAACCCCGGAGACAACTATGATAATAACCAGAATGGTTGCAAGCATTAAGCAATTCCTTCCATATTATCGGCCATTTCCAGTATACTCTACCTTATTATTAATATATACAAAAAGGGGTGATTATTAAAGGTCTGAACCGAAAGCGGAAACTGCTGGAAGCAGCAGTGCTGTTCTTTGTAATCTTTTTTGCTCCAAACACTCCGCATCACTATCCGTTTGAAGGTATAGGTTATTCGCTTCTCTGGCGTATTCCCGCACTTGTTTTGATTCTGCTGCTTATGGATAAAAAGCCCTCGATATCCCCCAAAAAGGATGTACTGACCCTGTCTGCCGCCCTCCCCGCTCTTGTTTTAACCGGTTTTGCCGTTTCTTTTTGTGCAACCCGTACCGGTTATGTGCCGCCGGAAGAATTGGTTCCTCCCGGCGGGACAAAAGGCTGGATTGATGCAATACTCCTTTCATTCAGCGTAGGTTTCCTGGAAGAAGCCTATTTCCGGGTTTATCTTCCGGAGCGGCTTCTTGAGCAAATCCGAGAAAGAACGCGCCGCTCCGTCATTAATGCATTCGTTGTTAGCGGCCTGATCTTTGCTCTGTGCCATGCCTATGAAGGCCCCTGGGGTATTGCCAATGCAGTTCTGGCGGCCATGGTACTTTCCCTTGCATACATTAAAAGCTCGTCATTTTTTGGCATAGCTTTGGCACATGGAATATATAATATTTTTGTTTTTATTAGCATGTACTGTGCAAGTACATCTTGATCAGCGGTTATCGCTATTAGTAGACTATAACCAGCTATGAAAATTACACACATGACACGGCAAATATTTCACAAAGGCGGTTTTGCCAGGCTCCCATTCGTTGTTCTGTTCATAGTTCTTTCCGCTGTTTCCGCCAATGCTCAAACACCCTTAAGACCGATATTTTCCGCCAGGCAGCCGGATGTAAGCGAAGAACCTCCTCCGGCAGACTCCGCCGAACAACAGGAGGCGAGCGAAGAATCCTCTCCTGTAGATTTCGGCGAACAAACAGAAACAAGCGATGATTCTCTTCCGGAATACTCTCCCGATCAAACAAAGACAAGCGAAGATTCCCCTCCGGAACTCTCCGACGTGCAACCGGAAATTAGTTTGCCTGGCCAGACAGTAGTCAGACGTCCGGATTTCTTTATTGCCCCTTTGGCGGAAATTACCGGATACACCCGAGATGGCGTTTCTTTTGGCGCCGGTTTTGCCCTGGGAGGGGGCAATGGGGTCGCCATTGGGTCGCGCTTCCTCTATGTTGTTGACTTTGAATCTATTCACACCATAGAAATAACCGTTTTTATGCGCTTTTACCTCCAGGGCGCCGAAGCGTGTACCGGCCCTTTTATTCAGCTGAATGCCGGAGCGGCCATTCATAACCATAAACACGGTGCATTCGCCTTTGCCGGAGTAGGAGCTCATTCCGCAGGCATTGCCGCAGGTTGGCGCTTTCTACTGGGCGAACGCTGGTATATAGAACCATACATCCGCATCGGGTACTCATACATTGCCGCAGCGGGGGTAGCTTTTGCCTTACGGTTGTAGAAACTATGCAAAAATGGATTACCACGGATTTACACGGAAAAGGACGGATAACACAGATGTTTTTTTGTTAAGTATACTGTGGTTAAATAAGGAGCCATGTCCATGAAAACAAAGTTATATCTGATCGCCACATTGCTGCTGTGCTGTTCTTTGAGTGGGTGCAATAACCCCTGGTATGGAAAAATAGTCGGCCCGCTAATCGAAGGATACGACATCGGAGACACAGGCCCTGGCGGCGGCATAATCTTTTATCGTAGCAATAATGTCTTCGGCTTTATCATGACCGACACCGGTAAAACCTGTTATTATCTTGAAGCAGCTCCAGTTGCTCAAGGTACATCGCTTGCGTGGGCTTCAAAAGAATATGACAGGACTGATATTCCCGGTACATCTTTTACTATAGGCAGCGGCAGGCAAAACACCGCCCGTATCCTTGCAATAGATGCCAATGCGCCTGCTGCTCTTGCCTGTAAAAATTACAATGGCGGCGGCAAAACAGACTGGTTCCTTCCCAGCAGTGATGAATTTGACGAATTCTACATTTTTTATGTTGCTAACGGTAAAGGCACGTATGGCAATCTATCACCAGTTGCATACTGGTCTTCGTCTCAGGGCAATTATGCTGGCCCGTGGATGAAGCATTTCGGCAATTGCGTTCGGAGACAAACCTATAAAGAATCAATTTTATCTGTCCGGGCAATTCGGGCATTTTAAGGTAACATAACAGCTATTGCGTGGACTGAACGCATCGAAATAGATCTGTTACTTGTCAGGTGAGGGAAAGAACGCCCATTCAGACCGGTTGGTCGTGGCTTTTTTCTACGCACGTTTTGACGTGGCTGCCGTCGTAGCACGCCAAATGGCCTTCATGGTCAACCTTTCCCCCACCTGCGTGGCAACATTTTCTTTCCCGATGCGTTCAGTCCGGCAAATAAAGGTTTTATGAGAAGTTATGTATTGTTGAATGGTTGTGTTAGGGTGAATGTAGAATTGTGAATAACAAATTTGATGTGCTTAAAGATAAAAAACTCACGATTGAAGAGAAGATAGAAATCCATGATTTTCTTCTGAAAGAACCAATAAAAACGGTAAAAGCAGATTTTATTAAAGCTGAGAACAATAAAAAAGCCAAGGAAAAAACTCTGGAATGGATTGAATTAACCGGAAGTAAAATCATCCATAGAGAAGATATTGGTGATGTAGTCTTTGATCGGGCAGGAGTAAAAACCAGCTTTGAACACCGTATTTATCAGAATAAGCTTGATGCCCTGCCTGCAATACCGGATGTGATAGAAAAAGGTAAAATAATTGATATTTCAAACGATTTTAACGGAAAACCAATAAAAAATACTTTAATAGCAGCTCCCATTCAGATAGGTAAGATGCCCGAAATTTTGGTGGTTAGACTAAGGATAGTCAAAGGACATGATAATAAATTCTATGTTCATGACATTTTTATTTTAAACAAAATACTAAAAAATAAGGGCAATACTATCAAAGCCGGTAGCGCGAGAAATCCCGTTGGCGGATCCAGCAAAAGTATCGCCCATATAAAAAGTATACTGTATGATATTTTGACTGTCAAGGAAAATAGTCAATTTCCTACGGATATTGTTTGATCTAATGCATACGCAATGCTGTTTGTAACCGCAATATTGCCATCCTCCGTTTACTTTGTATAAAACAACACCCGTTTGCGGTCGTCTTCCATAAGCCCTTTAAGAATGTGCAGCTCTTTAATAATTTCCGGTGATTCATTAATCTTGTACGGTATCATATCCGATTTGGCAAGCGTTTCATTAAGAATCAGCTCATTGGCGCCGGCCAATGCCTGCAGTCTGCATGCAAGGTTAATGCCGTAACCAACATAATCACGGTATTTAAGCTGCGACACTTCGGCGGATATTTCGTATTTGAATACCTTTTCTTTAACAAGCGCACCGGCCAGTCCCAGGCTGTCAAACGGTTTAAACAATTCTTCGTCCAAAAAATCCGTATATGAATCGAATATATACAGCGCCTCGCTAATGGTGTCCTTGTTGGTTTCGTCCCAGATTACCAGGACGCCGTCTCCCAGAAACTTATAATACGAACAGCCGTAACCAAACTGGTTAATACAGGACAGAAGGTTCGAGGTGAATTCCTTGATAAGCATAAAAACGGTGTCGTCTTCCTGTGAACATAAAAAATCACTGAAGTTGCGTACGTCGACACACAAAACAAGCGCATCGGTATGCGCTTCGCCCAAAAAATGACCGTCGAACATATCAACCGGCATCTTTTTTAACCCTTCAATAGCGCCGATATCCAGCTCCAGGTTGATATTTTTGCTCTCAGAGGTATTTAGTTCTTGTATTAAATGATCCATAATAAAGATTCTATCATAGTATTGAGATTATTCAAACAAAAAAGGGATGAATTTTATACGCTGGAAAGGATATCTGCTGTGCCGTTTTTGTCCCACATTACCCAGCGGGTTTCCCAGGGTTCCACTTCTATTTGTTTATATGCTGTAGGAATGGCAATATTGGGTTTAATTCCCGCCTCTGCAATAAACTTCGTCTTGCTGCCACCAATATTCTCGATACAAAGCGCCCAACTTCCTTCTTTTGACGGGCCGCGAATCAGCGCAAAAAGACTCCGGCCCTCACCTGTCTCCAGTACATAGCACGGTACATCGGGATTAAAAACCGGGTACTTTTGCCTGAACGCCAGGAACGCATTCAGCCGTTGGTGGACATGGTAACGGAATGTTTCCGGATCATCCAACGCTTTTTCTACTGTATCAATGGCGGGTTTTTCCCGGTTGATTGCCCGGTTGTATCCCAAAAGCTCCGGCCCTTCAGCCCAGGCTTCCGAGCCAATCCAGCTGTGAAAGTACATGGCAGGCAGTCCAGGCAGTGAAAGCAAAATGCCGTTCACTGCACAAAAAGCACGGGCGCGCAATTCTGCCGTACCAAGACCCGGCGGCGCAACAATCGAAGCGTACGAACAATTCAGCTCGTAAGGGATATCGCCCTGGGGAGTTGATTTGTACGATATTAGAGCGCCGCGGCGTTTTGCCTCTTCAAGCGCATCTTTAAAGGCTTTTTCATCCACAAGGCCGCGTGCCGGAGTAAGCCCTACTCCGTCATGGCTTGCAAGAAAATTAAGGAAGTACTTGCCGGGTTCCAGCGACAGCGTCCCTGCCCACTTCCGCAAAGGCCCGGCATCGCCGGAAATTGCGGCATACAGCGCCAGCGGCGGCAGGGCAAAGTTATACACCATGTGGGCTTCCGGCAGCGTATCAAAGCCCGCATCACCCACGGTTTTCCCAAAGTAGGAAATATTCTCCTCATGGGGAACATTGGTTTCGGTCAGGATAAGCAGCGGAAGGCCGAGACAATCGACAATACCTCGGAAGAGTTTTACCACCGCATGTGTCTTGGGATGATGCAGACAGGGAGTGCCGTCTTCCTTCCAAAGATACGCAATGGCATCAAGCCGCACAATTCCCGCTCCGCGCCGGGCATATTCAAGAAGAATTTTTACAAATTCCAAAAGTACAATGGGATTGGAAAAATCATAATCAACCTGATCGGCGCTAAAGGTAGTCCACACCCAGACCGGTTCTCCGTTTGCCTTCTTAAACTCGGTCAGCAACGGATGAGTCCTCGGCCTGACCACCGTCTTGTAGTCATAATCGGAAGGCCGGGTAACATACCACGCGTTATACGCATTCTCGTTCTGCAAAAAACCCCTGAACCACTCGCTCTGAACGCTGCCGTGATTCACCACAAAGTCAAAAGCCAGCTTGAGTTTTCCGTTATTGGTATCAAGTGCCTTAAAGTGTTCTATATCGTCCCATGAACCAAAACGGTCGTCGATTTGCCGGTAATCAATTACAGAAAAACCATCGTCCGACGAATACGGATGGAACGGCAGTATATGCAGATAGCTAAATGACCCTTTATTCCGCTTTTCCAGAAAGCGGAATAACCGGGCAAGACCGGTTTCAGAACTTGTTGAACCGGTATCCGCAGACAGCATATTTCCATAAGTTATTAAAAAAGCATCCTTATGGGTAAAAGGTAAACTATGTTTACTGTTGTGCTTTGTTTCGGACTGCGGCTTGTTGCTGTCGATTATTGCTAAAAGTTCAGGAAGGATCTTTTCCGCCGTTTCCTTGCCGTAAATAAAGGAAAGAATGCTGTTAAAGCCTGCTTTGTCCATGCGCTGCTCCTCGTTATTGGCATTATATCATTATGAGGTGTTTTTGAATATATCCTTTTAACACTACATGATTGTGACAGCTGATACTGTTACGTGGCCAATGAGTCGCCATGCGTTCCTATTGAACCACAGCTATGGCCGGACTACGTTCCATGTGGCACTCCACGCTGCCTGTTAAGCGGTAACGTGCGTCATCTCCGGGGACTTTTCTGCTTCGTATTCCGAATTGGGTTCCTGAACAAGACAATCTTCGTTATATTCGCTCATTTCTTGATTGTTTATAACGCCTATTTTATGCAAACCCGTGGCTGTCTCATGAATGGCGCCGAGTAGTTCGCTTTGATATTTCGCTTTCATGGTATTTCCCCCTGTACTTCTATAAGTATCCTCTCCCGAAGGGCAGTTGTAATCTGAGCTTCGGACATTGAACATAAAGAACCGGACTGTTTCTTTAATTTCTTCAATTCTTTTTCGCTGATACTATCCCTGTCAGACTTTGCAAAACCGTAAGTAAAAAACGTCAGTTCTTCACTTTTAAAAAAACACGATCACCCGGTATCCGCCGGATCTTCCTTCACCAGAGCGGGCTATCCGCACCTTATATACGTCGCCTCCCAATTCGGCGGCCTGTCCAGTCTCAAGCCGATTGACCGCCTCTTTCAGTTCATCATCTGCAATACCCTCTTTATCGGCAAACCGGGTAAACCACGTATTCTTGAATATTCTCACTAATAAACAATATCGTAAAATATGGGTGTTTTCAATGCTAAAACCCCTCGCAAACCCATAAACGACCGTGTTTCCACTTTTAGATCCTCTGTATCTCTGATGCGCTGCTCCTCGTTATTGGCATTATAGCATTACAAGGTGTTTTTGAGTAAGGTAGCCGCGGCGCGAATGGCATGTATTGGAATTTTATCACGCGGAGGCACTGAGAACGCAGAGGAAAATTTCTCACGAAGGCACAGAGGCACAGGGCTTGCAAAGGTGAAACAAGGTTCCTCTTCCTTCTTACCTCCGCTATATTTGGGGTAGGCAAATAAAACAACACTATCGGATATACGGTGACACCCTGCGCAATATTATTTCCATTCATTAAAAAGTAGTTCTTTTGATTCTCTTTTATAGACTGTTGTATAATCGTGAGAATTTTCTTGATCATAATGAAAAATTCCTGAAAATTGATAATCGCCCTTAATTAATTTTGAGAAAACACCAATGTCTGCAATTTTCCATTCATTTGCTTTTCTTTTTGTTCTTTTTGGAGGAAAAAAATCAGTAGCTATCCATTCTTGAGTAATAGTCATCCCATCAGAAGAAAGTATATTTGACCAACAGGCTGCTCTAACCTGTCCAAGTTTTGCGGGATTTTGTTTATATTTTTTATTTTGTTTATTTAATTTTGGGAACCATATTTGTTTTAGGCTATTAATTATTTTTACTGCTTTCTGGTATCCACCTAAGTTATAATCAAATAAGTCATTCAAAATATCAACACTATGATTAAATACAATATCATTATAAATAGTTATTTTTCCAATATTTTTAATTTCTGATATTTTTTGCTTGTAATTTACTTTTTCAATTATATCCTGCGAAAAAGATTGTATAACTTCAATCCGTTTTGCCGATGTTTCTGTTTCATTTGCTTTCTCAAATTCATACTCCATGTTTTTCCTCAATATCTCCTTTAGTATACCAATTTTTTGATAAAAAGAAAGGTTATTTACGGTGATTCAAGCAAAGGGACAGGCTTACGCTGATAAAAACCATGAGTGAAACTGCTTTCTTCAGCCAACAGGTTATGATGCATGTCATATTTACGCAGATTTTCTTGGTTTTTTAGAGATTTTATGATAGTATTCAAGTTAAAACATGAGCATTGTATATACTGAATTAACCCTAAAAAACGTGATTGACGAGGCATTTGCAGAAAAAGGGTATATCAAAAAGGATGAAATCAGGCAGATAACAGTACAGGCAATTGTTGATACAGGCGCATGGACTATCGTCATCAACAATGAAACCAAAGAAAAACTCGGACTACGTAATACAGGCGTCGGAGAGGCTACTCTTGCCGACGGGCAAAATTCGGAATATCCAATGGCCGGGCCGCTGGAAGTCTGGTGGCAAAACCGCCACGTGGTTTGTGAGGCACTGGTAATACCCGACGCACCTGACATACTGCTCGGCGCATGGATTCTTGAAGGAATGGACTTGACGATAAACCCTAAAAGGGAACTGGTCGGCATTCATGGGGACATTGTTATGCACAGGGTGTAAAATAAGAATATGCAAGGGAGTCAGCGCTTGGGTGTCAATCACCGTTTTTGCCTCAAGGTCTTCTACCACGTTGTCCGGTTAATTCCAGGTAGGCAAGGTCTGCAAGCCCGAAGCCTGCGTTTTTAGTATAGTCTTTTGCGTACTCATCCCAGAGCATATCTTCGTAAATCTCTCCGGCAAAACCTGTGTCGATAAGCGATGACTTCATAACATTCTTCCGCATAGCGGTTAAAATGTTTTTAACCAGAAAGGTTTCCAGTGCCAGGCACTGTTCGTAGAGTTTGTCCGTTCTGTCAATGTGGGTATCTTTCGGTACAACGCCGGCCGCTGTAACTGTTGGTCTGGATGCAGCCGAAGCAGTATTTGGCGATTCCGAACGATCGGAATGAGACGAAACATTAATGGATTGATTTTCCCGGTTAATCGTATCGTTAAGCAACCGTGAAAAACTGTCGCGGGGATTGATCCTGTCCGCCGGTTTAAGTCCTTCGGCAGCCAAACCAAAACCCCGCGCTATATCCAGGTTAATTCCGTTTATCTCCGCCATTACTTTTCTCCGTAGATTTATCGTTTAAGGGATGTTGCGGTGCCGAGCATATTGTCGGTGGTTTGTATGGTCCGTGAATTAAATTCATAGGCGCGCTGGGCTACGATCAGGTCTACCATTTCGCGTACTATTGCCACATTGGACATTTCCAGGGTACGGTGGACGATCATACCAAAGCCCATTTCGTTCGGCCGTCCGGGAATAGGATCGCCCGAAGCATTGGTAATTTTAAAAAGGTTTTCACCTAAAGCTGTTAAACCAACAGGGTTGGGAAAACGGTACAATTCAATTTGGCCTACGGGGATGGGTTCATCGCCGTTTATTTCGGGAACTTTTACTTCTACCCTTCCGTCTTTGGTAACATTGATGCTTTCGGGCAGGAAGTGTTCTGGAAAAACAATGTCCGGCAAAAGCCAATACCCCTGACTGGTAACCATGCGGCCGTCCCTGTCAACTTCAAAATTACCGTTGCGGGTATACGCATACGTTCCGTCCTGAAGCTGAACCCGGAAAAAGCCTTCACCGGCTATGGCCATGTCGGTGGGAACTTCCGTAGTTTGCAACGCCCCCTGACTGAAGATACGCTGGGTATCGGCCAGCTTAACGCCGTGTCCCATCTGGGTTCCTACGGGAACAACTGTCTCTTCCGTGGCTGGAGTACCGGCAGTCCTGATCGTATGATAGATCAGATCTTCAAAATCAGCTCGCATTCTCCGGTACCCATGGGTATTAACGTTGGCCAGGTTGTTGGAAATCGTGTCGATGTTGGCCTGCTGTCCAATCATACCGGAAGCGCCGGTCCACAAACTTCTTACCATTTATTCACCTCTTTATTGCTCATCCCTGAAAAAATTAACCATTATATTTTGCATACTGACCGATTAACGTCCCCAGCATGGTATCATGGGTTTGTATCACCTTTTGATTTGCCTCGTAAGAACGATTTACTTCGATCATCTGAACCATTTCTATAACAGGATCCACATTGGCCGCTTCATTAAATCCCTGATGCACTTTGGGACGCATTGTTATATCCAGTTCAATGGGAGGCCCGGAAAACTCGTTGTCCCTGTAAAGACTTGAACCCTGTTTTTTCAGGTATCGTTCATATTCAAAACCCACAATACGCAGGGTATCAAGAAGTACCACCTGGCCCCATTCATTGTGCTGCATACTTATCATGGTATCGGGATCGTCAGCGTATTCGGCGTTTATCCAGACATTTCCTTCTTTATCAACTTTAAAGTTATTCTCCTGTACCCGGATGGGTCCGTTCTGACCCAGTACGGGGAACCCTTCCTTGGTTTCCAGAAAGCCTTCCTTGCCCCGCATAAAGCCGCCATTTCGGGTAAACCGATCGCCGTAGGGGGTGGAAACTACCAGGAAGCCCTTTCCATCAAGGGCCAAATCGTAATCGTTTTCTGTTTCCTTAAAGGCTCCCTGAGAAAAATCAACGTACAGTTCGTTTAGTTCAACTCCTGTACCAAGCATTCCGATTATGGGGGCGCTGTCGCCCGAACCAAAGGGATGGCGGTACACCCCATCGTCTGACATTCGGCGGATAAGCATTTGCGGATTTGCCTTAAAAACTGCCTGTTCCCGCTTATAGGAATCAGTATTTACATTGGAAAGGTTGTTAGCCACCGAATCAAGCCGCCACTGCTGAGCCCGCATTCCGCTGGCCGCAGTATAGATGCCTTTGACCA
>WRIB01000055.1 GCA_009782955.1 Treponema sp.
CAGCTCGCCATAATGCACGCCCTTTGTATGCTTTCAAAACTTCAATCTCATAATGGGGTGTGTTTACTGTACTAAAAACAGATGTAAGTTCGGCAATATAAGCCGATCCGCCTGCTGCGTCAAGTTTCTTTTGTTTTGTTAATTCACTGACAAGAATCATTAGATCAAGGGCTAACCCGTTTTCTTTAAGTTCCTTAATAACTGGAAAAATAGTCCGATGTCCGGTAGTACAAAAAACAGATTCAGTGATATTTTCGCCAATTGGAGCGCCCAAAATGTAAGCGCCTAAAATTTGTTTTTCATTGTCAATGGTTGTTGAATCAGAAAAGGGGGGCAGTTTACTTGTCATTGTAAATACCCTTTCTAGCTCGTTCAGTGTCAATATTTATTAACTGCCCATTTTCAAAATCAAAATGGAATGATAACCTTCCATTGACAATTCCACGAGATTCAACTTCAAGTGCTTTAGTAACTATAAGCGGAATTACCCCATTGAATCCTTTTTTGTTTTCTATGGAAAAATTGGGATTTGTATTCATTTTTCAACCCCTTTTTTATCACTAACAATTATTTGTTTATTTGCAAAAGTGTCTTCAAAAAATGATCGTCTCCGTGAAACTTCAAACCTGGGCTTGCCGTCTCTTACAAAAACATCCAACCCGGCGTGCCCGTATTCCATACCGTCAAGTTCAGATTCAAGTATTGCTAATACATCATTAGGGATTTTCATTTTGCACCCCCATTTACTGGAGGCACATCTACACTTTGCAAGTATGCCTGTATATGCTGGCGGCTTATCATGTATCGGCTGCCGATCTTGTGATAGCCTATTTTCCTCGCCTTTATTAAGCGGCGAACCGTGATTGTTGCGCTATTCAGATATGAAGCAGCGCTCTTAATGGTAAAAAGGTCTTTATCCATTCCTTGCTCCTTCGTTGCTTTTTGTTAGCAACATTGGAAAAAGAATGAACTATGTTTATCTTTCTGTAGTTACTGAAAAGTACATAAGAAGTACATGAAAAGTATTTTATTTTTTTGACTTTCTCCTATAAAGTCCTGGTGGTTTTTGTTTTGAAATCCATTTATTTATTGACGTTATTGAATATGGTTTCCCGCTTTTTTGACTTATATATTCAGAAAACATTTCAGGTATTACATTCTCAAAAGTTTTCCAATACTTTGAAATAATATCTTCTTCAAAATTTACACTGGAAGGCACGGTAATAAGGTCATCAAGCAGCTTGCCGTCTTTCCACAATTCTTTTCTCAATTCTTGTAATTTATCGTTATTTAGCTGTGTTTCTTTTTTACTTAATAGTTTTTTCAATAATTCAATTTGTTGTTCCTGGCTTGATTTATTATCACTTGTTTGTTTTTCCAGTCGTTCAATAAAGCGGTTTTCATTTTCTAATTGTTCTCTTTGTACTGCCTGCTGATATGCTTTCTCAGCGTGTTCTGCTTCAATTCGTGATGAAACTGCATATTGTATTGAATCAAATACTGATGCCTGTGGCAAAATATTGTTATTCATGATCCCGCTCCCTTGTCATGTATTGAATAATAAATAACACAAAAGAATACTACAGTCAACTAGGGATAAATTGTACTTAATCCAATTCTAAAAAATACCTTTTATCTGCCGGATAACGCTATATATGGATATGGCATAAAAAAGGCCACAATGGATAGCGGTTTCTGACAGATATTCGCTCTGTTTTTTGGGCTTTTTATCTGTCGGGTAAAATCAGGCAAAACTAAAGAAAGAAGTTAAGAAAAAAGGGGCTGTTTACCCTGCTTGTCTCTTTATATCTTTTCTGCTCTTTAGTGATATTTTTTATTGACAAGCGGTTCTATTCAATATATATTGATTAAAAGGGAGCAGTAAAGACTATTATAGTAATTCTGGGGTGGTCGGCTGTAAATCTGTTGGCTCAGCCTTCGAAGGTTCGAATCCTCCACTCCCCATAAAATCATATTCCACATATAGGTAGCGCTGTACCGCGTTTTTTGCATTTTGCATTGACGGTATATGTAACAAGGGAAGGCTTCCTATGAAACTGATAATGACAGGGCTTGACCATAAGCTTGCAGATCTGGTTATAAGGGAAAAATTCGCTGTTACAAAAGAAAAAACCAAATCTATTCTCGCTGCTGTTCAGAATAGCGGCATGGTCGAAGGATGCGTAATACTATCCACATGCAACCGGACTGAACTTTACGCATCAATCCCGGCTAACAGCGGATTTCTGCCGTCCCAAACATTGTGCGCCGCCCTCGGCAGGGATTATATTTTTTATAAAAATTACTTAATAGAAAGAGTTGAAGAACAGGCAATGGAACATCTTTGCCATGTCGCGTCCGGCCTGGATTCGCAGATCAGAGGAGATGACCAGATAATTACCCAGGTCCGTGAGGCGCTAGAATTATCCCGCGCACAATGCTGTGCTGACAGCTGTATAGAGACAATGTTCAGGCTGGCAATTCAAGCAGCCAAAATTATAAAAACGAACCTTATTTCCAGTTCTATGGGAACCAGTTCTGTACCGGGAAAAACAGTAGATAAATTGAAAACGCTGTACCCGTTATTAGCAGGAAAAAACGCCGTCGTTATCGGCAATGGATGGATGGGGAGACTGATTTCGGAACTGTTAATCAATGAGAATGTAAATGTAAAGGTAACTATGCGAAAATATAAAAATGGCGCTATGCAAATTCCAAAATGTGCAGATGCCATCAACTATGATGAACGATACAAGGCCATTGAAGCTGCCGACATGGTAATCAGCGCTACCTCAAGCCCCCATTTTACATTGTTTTTTAAAGATCTCAGCACCCTGCCACGGCTGCCGGGAATAATAGTTGATTTAGCCGTTCCGAGGGATGTGGATCCCGCAGTTCAGGCAATTTCCGGCGTTACACTGTTGACTATAGATGATATATCGGAAGGAAGCCGCTGTCTCCCCCTTGAAACCACTTTAATGATTGAGAAAATCATCACAGAGCATAAAAAAAAGTATACAAAATGGCTTATGATTAAGGAAACCAAACAGATCGCCGCCGGAGATAGGGTATGAAAATTTACGGCAAGGATGCAAAGAAACCCCGGAGATTAAGGATATTTTTTCCGCTCTTTATTGATATGAGCGGCAGAAAGGTATTGGTAATTGGCGGCGGGAATATTGCCGAACGGAGGATAAAAATTCTCTCCGGCTTTGGGGCGGATATTACCGTTATATCACCGGCAGCCACCGGGTATATCGAAGACGCCGCTTGTCGGGGGGCAATATGTTTGCACAAGCGAAAATACAAAGAAGGCGATATTGCCGGCATAATGCCCATGCTCGTTATTGCCGCATCTGACGAACGGCGGGTAAACCAGAACGCGATGATGGAAGCCAGCCCCCTGAATATTCAGGTATCGGTTGCAGATTGCCTTGAGGAATGCACCTGTTTTTTTCCGGCGATTGCGGAAAGCGGGGATTATATAGCTGCTCTTGTGTCAAAAAACGGCAGCCACAGAGGCGTAAAAGCGATGGCAAAAAAAATGCGGGAGATGCTTAGCTTATGAAAAGAACGATAAGGATAGGAAGCCGCGATTCTGTTTTAGCTGTCGTTCAGGCAGAAATAGTCATAAAAACTGTCGGGGAAGCAAATCCGGCTGTTGAATTTGAACATTTGACCTTCAAAACAACGGGAGATAAAAAAGAAAGCGGAAATCCTGACACCATCGCCGGCAAAGGCCTGTTTATTAAAGAACTGGAAGAAGCCCTGGCAGATGGCAGTATCGACATCGCCGTTCACAGTTACAAGGATATGCCCTATGAGGAAACGGCGGCATTGCCGGTATTAGCACTGTCAAAAAGAGAAGCGCCCTTTGATGTGCTGGTATTGCCCAAAGGAGAATCCGTCATGGATAGCTCAAAACCTGTTGGCTCGTCAAGCCTTAGAAGATCGATCCAGTTTGCCCGGCTGTACGAAGGGTTTGAAATAAAAGCGATCAGGGGGAATATACCCACACGGCTGTCAAAACTGGATAACGGCGAATATGCCGCATTGATTTTGGCTCAGGCTGGGCTAAACAGATTGTCTATGGAAAACAGAATTTCCCGTGTTTTTTTGCCGGATGAAATGATACCAGCGGCATCTCAGGGAATCCTGGCGGTTCAGGGAAGACAGGATGGGGATTATTCATACCTCAACAGCTTTCACAGTCCGGAATCGGAAATAGTTTCAAAAGCGGAAAGACAGTTTCTTAAAACGCTTGACGGCGGCTGTTCGTCCCCTGTCGCCGTCTATGGGCATCTGCATAGCAATGAACTCTACCTTACTGGAATGTATGTGGATCCATCCGGCCAAATGGAAACAGGAAAAATCAGCGGTAATGCTGATAAGGGCGAAATCTTAGGCGAAATGCTCGCCAGACAATTAAAAAGGAGGGCACGGGCCCTGGAGGAAAAATGAGCGTTATTTTAATAGGAGCAGGCCCTGGTGATAAGGGGCTTTTAACCCTTAAAGGATCTCTACGGTTACAAAATGCCGATGTTGTTCTGTATGATCATTTTATCAGTGAAGAAATTATTTCAATGATACCGGAGTCTGCAGAAAAGATAGAAGTCGGGAAACACGCTGGTAATTATTCCGTATCACAGGAGGAAATTAACCGTTTGCTGCTGGAAAAAGCCCGGCAGGGGCTTAATGTGGTCAGACTTAAGAGCGGCGACCCCTTTGTTTTTGGGCGGGGGGGTGAAGAAGTGGAACATTTATCCGAAAACGGCATCCCCGTTGAAGTCGTTCCCGGTGTCAGCTCCGCCATAGCGGGTGCGGCCTATGCCGGAATACCTGTAACCCACAGGGACTATGCATCTTCCCTTCATATCATAACCGGCCATGCTAGAAATTTCAAAATCTCCAGCATTGACTATGATGCGCTTGTAAAAACAAAGGGCACTTTGGTATTTTTGATGAGCGTTGCTGTTATTGGAGATATTTGCAGGAGCTGCATTGCCGCAGGTATGGATGAGAATATGCCCGCCGCCGCCGTTGAAAATGCTACCGTAAATTTTCAGCAGAAGTTTTTAGGGACAGTAAAAACCCTGCCTTCCATTGTGCAGAAAAATAATGTAAAGTCGCCGGCCGTTTTTATCATTGGGAAAGTATGCCTCTTGTCCGATCGTTATGACTGGTTCAGCAAAAAACCCTTGTATGCCAAGCGGGTCATTGTCGTGCGGGGAAAGCCGGGGACATCTAGCCTGGCGGACAGCCTTCGGGAACTGGGATGCCATGTTGTGGAAATGTCTTATAATAAAATAGTACCGCTTACTGGTCCCGGTTGTAAGCTGGAAACAATTATAAAAAACACAAAAGATTACGGATGGCTTGTTTTTACCAGCAGCATAGGTGTCAATATTTTTTTCAATTACCTCATTGACAACGGATTTGATATAAGATTGTTAGGAGGACTAAAATTGGCATGCGTTGGAAGTGAAACGGAAAAGGAAATTAAAAAACGAGGGGTTACGGTAGATTATCGTCCGTCTGAATACAATGGGGCAGCCCTGGCGCGAGGTTTAGCAGGGCTTGTTAAAAAAAGAGTGAAACTGCTTATTCTTGGAACAAAAAGCGGTGCCGAGGATTTAACAAACCTACTGACAAACGAGGGGATTCTCTTTGACAATGTGCCGATATATGAAAAAATCAGGGATGCAAATAGATTAAAAGCCACGGCCGGCATTTTAGCCGAAAACAGCGCTGATTTTGTCACCTTTACCAGTTCCTCCGCCGCGGAAAGTTTTGCCGAAACCGCTGCAAATATTGATTTAAAAAAAATTAAGGCTGTCTGTATCGGGGCGAGAACAGCGGTAACCGCTAAATCGTACGGCATGGAAGTCTATGTTTCCGCCGAGGCTACTATAAAAGGCATGGTTAATACAATAAAGGAGCTGAGCGCCTAATGGAAGCAAGAACAAGAAGGCTGCGGAACAATGAGATTCTCCGCCGCATGGTACGGGAGACACGGCTTTCTTCCGATGCCCTAATCTATCCTCTTTTTGTAAAGAAAGGGCAGGGTATAGAAGAAGAAATTCCTTCGCTTCCTGGACAGATACGCTACAGCCCGGATACCGTGGCAAAAGGCATTGATTTGGCCCAAAAAGCAGGAATACGTTCATTCTTGCTTTTTGGCATTCCTGAAGCCAAAGACGAAACAGGCAGCGGCGCTTATGCAGAAAACGGCGTAATTCAACAGACATTGCGAAACCTGAAAATGAGCTTCGGAAAAGATGTTTGCCTTATCACCGATGTTTGCCTCTGTGAATACACATCCCACGGCCACTGCGGCATTGTTCACGGCGGCAGGATCGATAACGACACTACGCTGCCTCTTCTTTCGCAAACAGCTCTTTCCCATGTCCGTTCCGGCAGTGATATGGTTGCCCCTTCGGGCATGATGGACGGAACCGTTACCGCCATAAGGACAGTTCTGGACGCAGAAGGTTTTTCCGGAATTCCCATAATGAGTTATGCCGTTAAATACGCTTCTGCTTTTTATGGGCCCTTTCGGGAGGCTGCAGATTCCGCTCCTCAATTTGGAAACAGGAAAACCTACCAAATGGACTACCACAACAGCAGGGAAGCGCTAAAACGTATTCAAATCGACGTCAATGAAGGAGCGGATAGTATTATTGTAAAACCCGCTCTTCCTTGTCTGGACATTGTTTTCAAGGCATCGCAGCGTTTAAACGTTCCGGTTGCCGCTTACAGTGTCAGCGGCGAATACGCTATGATTAAAGCGGCCGCTGCTTCGCTCTTCATTGAAGAATACGATATAATGTGCGAGAGTGCGGTGGCAGTTTTCCGTGCCGGGGCGGATATCCTGATTACCTATTTTGCGAAAGAACTGGCAGGAGCGATAAAGAATGGGGATATTGGATGATTGAAAAATCAAAAGCGATGTTCAAAAGGGCTGTCCAGGTTATGCCCGGCGGGGTAAACAGCCCTGTTCGGGCATTTAAAGCAGTGGGTGGAACTCCGTTGTTTATAGACAAAGCGGCAGGTTCAAGGATTTTCGATGTTGATGGCAACGAATATATTGATTATGTGTCTTCCTGGGGGCCCATGATCCTTGGGCATAACCATGCTGCGATCTGCGATGCCGTAACAAGGGCCATTCAAAAGGGGATGAGCTTTGGCGCCCCGTCAGAAGTTGAACTTAAAGTAGCAGAAAAAATCATCTCCTTTGTTCCCGGCATCGAAATGGTTCGGATGGTGAACTCCGGAACAGAGGCGGTAATGAGTACTCTTCGGCTTGCCCGGGCGTATACAGGGCGGCGAAGGATAATAAAATTTGAAGGCTGTTACCATGGACATGCGGACAGCATGCTTGTAAAAGCAGGATCAGGAGCCCTTACTGCCGGTGAACCTGACAGCCCCGGCGTATCAGAGATGGTGGCGGAGGATACGCTTATCGCCTCATATAACGACCTGGCCTGGGTTGAAAAACTATTAAAAAAAAACGCCGTCGCCTGCGTCATCGTGGAGCCTGTGGCCGCCAATATGGGCGTTATTTTGCCCAAGGAAGGATTCTTGGGCGGATTAAGGGAGCTATGCAGTGCATACGGTGCGCTGCTGGTATTTGACGAAGTAATTACAGGCTTTCGTCTTGGCAAAGGCGGCGCCCAGGAATACTTTTGTGTACAGGCGGATATGGTTACCTACGGCAAGATTATCGGCGGAGGGATGCCGGTTGGAGCATACGCCGGCAAAAAAGAATTCATGGAACTCATTTCTCCATCTGGTCCCGTCTATCAGGCCGGTACACTTTCGGGTAATCCTGCCGCCATGACCGCCGGCTTTGTACAGCTTGAAGTTCTTGAGCAACAGGATGTTTACAATCATATCAATCGTATGGGAAGCATGCTGGCTTCTGGGCTTTTAGACATAATAAATAAATTTCGACTAAAAGCCTGCGTAAATCAGATAGGATCCCTCATCTGTCTGTTTTTCGGGATCGAAACAGCCGATGATTATCAGTCAGTAAAAAAAGCGGATACGGCGCTTTACGCCAAGTATTTTCATAAAATGCTGCAGACAGGCATTTATCTCGCTCCGTCACAATTCGAGGCGATGTTTGTTTCTTATGCTCATACAGAACATGACATAAACGAAACCCTTAACCGGGCAGAACATGCGATTGCCAAAATAAAAAGTGAAGGCGTTTTATGAAAGGTATCCTGATAATTGCCCACGGCAGCAAGGAAAAAGAAACGGAAACGGCGATAGAAGCCGTTGTATCGATGGTAAGGACCAGGCTGCCTGAAATAATCATCGAATGGGCTTTTTGGGGATTTTCTGAACGGACCATTGAAAGAGGTGTTGCAGCGCTGGTAGCCAGGGGTATCAGGGAAATAAAAATCGTGCCATATTTCCTGGCTATGGGGATTCACTTAAAGGAGAATATACCGCGTATGGCAGATCAATGCGCCCAAAACTTTCCGGGTATAAAGATCACAATGGGAGAACCCTTTGGTGTTGATCAACGCCTTGCTGATATTTTAGTTGACAGGATCAGCAACTTTTAGTCAAGAGATATTTTAGGGACATTTTATGCTAACATTATCTATTGAAAGATTAAAAAAAATAGAGCTCTTCAAAAATGCTTCGGACGCAGCCTTAAAAGAATTTCGCAGACTGGCCAGGTTAAAACAATATCCAAAGGGGGTTTTTTGTATCTTTGATAAACAGCCCCTGGATTCAGTTTTTATTGTTTTTTCCGGAAAATTCATTCTTTACAAAATCAGCGCCGCAGGTAATAAACGGGTTATTTTTATGCTTGGGGAAGGTCATATCCTTAATGATCATCTGACAAAAGATCTGCCCAGCGTTATTAATTGTGAAAGCTTTGAAGATTCATCTGCTTTTGTAATCGGCAAGGATGCCTTTTTAGATATAATGAGCCGTGATTTTTACATAATGCAGACTGTTCTTAATCAATACACGTTAAAACTAAGGCGGACCTTCCGGCAGCTAAAAAATGCATCAACCAATGTGGGGATGGAAAAAAAAGTAGCGGCGAAAATTTATGCCCTGGGCCGCCAATATGGAATTGAAACGGAAAAAGGAATTTTAATCAATGTGCCGTTGACCGTTACTCATTTGTCAGAAATGCTGGGAGCGCAGCGGGAAACAGTATCGCGAACCATAAAAAGGCTGGTAAATGACGGACTTATCAATTATAAACAGCGTAAAATTAATGTGCCCGATATGAAAAATTTGGCAGATTTTTACAAAAAAGAACAAAAATTGTGATAATATTCACAGCTTTTTTGCAAAATATTATTCAATATAATAGAAAATATGAGAGGAGATTAAAATATGGGATTCCAATACACCGATTCGGATTTTAATAAAACACTGGAATTATGGGCACAAGAATATACCATTTATGCGCCCAAAATTTTTGAAGGCGATGGAACATTTTCTGATACCGACGTGGTGCGATATGGAGAAATATCAAAGGTAGAAGAAATCGAATTCAATAACAAATCTCTTTTTTCTTATAAGGAAACGCTGCTTCCAATTAATCAAACTCTGTTCTTCTTTAGTGAAGATGGAACAAAAGAAGCCCTGATGAATCAACGAAAATTAATTGTCTTCCTGCGCAGCTGCGACTTTAATGCTGTAAAGCGCTTGGATGAAATTTATCTTCGCAATAAATTTGAAGATGCGTATTATAAAAAAATCCGGGAAAACACGGCCTTTATTGTTATGGAATGCCACCAAAGTTTTGAAAATTGTTTCTGTGTAAGCATGGGGACCAATACTTGTTCAGGGTACGATGCTTATTTAAAAAAGATCGAAGGGGGTGTTGTTTTGGAGACATCTACTCTTCCGCTGGAAAAAAGCCTGAATAGTCCCGCAAAAAATGATGTCAAAGTAAATCCGCCATTTGTATCAAAAAATAAATTAGAAGTTAATGTCCCTTCGGATTTTGATTTAGGAATTGTTAATTCTGATGTTTGGGACGAATACAATGTCCGCTGCATTGATTGTGGCCGCTGTAATTTTGTTTGTCCTACCTGTACCTGCTTTACCATGCAGGATATTTTTTATAGAGACAATCAAAAATGTGGAGAACGCCGGAGGGTTTGGGCTTCCTGCAAAGTTGATGGTTACACGGATATTGCAGGAGGCATCTCTTACCGGCAAAAAAACGGCCAAAGGATGCGTTTTAAAGTAATGCACAAAGTCTATGATTTTAAAAAACGATTTGGATATAATATGTGCGTTGGCTGCGGCCGTTGTGACGATGTCTGCCCGGAATACATTTCTTATTCAAGTTGTATCAATAAGTTAAATAAAGCTATGGAGGGAGTAAGATAATGACCAATGAATATATCCCATTTTTATCCAGAATCGAAGATGTTATTCAACATACGGAAATTGAGTTTACTTTTCGAATGGCTTATGAAAAAAACGATGTAAAGCCGGGGCAGTTTTTTGAAGTATCGATACCCAAATTTGGCGAAGCGCCAATTTCCGTCAGTGGTATTGGAGATGGTTTTCTGGATTTAACCATTAGGAAAGTGGGCCGGGTTACCAATCAAATCTTTTCCCATTATAAGGGGGACACATTATTTATGCGCGGTCCTTACGGAAATGGTTTTGAACTGGAAAACTATAAAGGAAAAGAATTGATTGTCGCGGCGGGTGGAACCGGCGTATCCCCTGTCCGCGCCCTGATTGAATATTTCGCCGGCCATGTAGAAGAAACCCAGGGGTTTACCGTGATAGCGGGTTTTAAATCGCCCGATTTTATGCTGTTTAAAGAAGACTTTAAAAAATGGCAGGATCTATGCAAGGTAATTTTAACCGTAGATCAGGCAGAAGAAGGTTATACCGGAAAAGTAGGCCTTATCACGAAGTACATTCCGGAATTAGAGATAAAAAATAGTAAAAAAGCCTCTGTTATTGTGGTAGGGCCGCCGTTGATGATGAATTTTACTATCCAGGAATTTTTAAAACGCGGGGTGCCGGAGGAAAATATTTGGATTTCCCAAGAAAGGAAAATGTGCTGCGGGATCGGAAAATGCGGACATTGCAGAATTGGTGATGTTTATATATGCCTAGATGGGCCGGTTTTTAATTATTCCAAGGGAAAAAATCTTATCGATTAGGGGGCTTGTTATGGATATTAATACAAAAAAATTAAAGAAAAATGCTTTTAGGATCACAAAAAAACGGGGATTTATTGCTTCCAGAGTACGGGTACCAGGCGGTGCATTGAAAGCTGAACACCTTTTGCAACTTTATGAAATCGCCAATACTTACGGTGATGGGACACTGCATGTGACGACACGTCAGGGTTTTGAAATACCGGGCATTAAGTATGAAGACCTTCAGAAAGTCAATAAACTGCTTCAACCCCTTATTGAAGGGCTTCTTATCAATCAAAAAACCCCTGATACAGGATATGAATCTTCCGGGACCCGGAATATTGCGGCTTGTATAGGGAACAAAGTCTGTCCCTTTGCCTGTTATGAAACCTCCAGCTTTGCTAAACGTATTGAAAAAGCAGTTTTCCCCCATGATTTTCATTTTAAAATAGCGTTGACCGGATGCCCAAATGACTGTATCAAGTGCCGGATGCATGACTTTGGAATTATGGGGATGACACTGCCGCAGTATCAAAGCGATCGCTGTGTCGGCTGCGAAGCCTGCATCAAGGCCTGTAAACGGAAAGTTACGAATGCCCTGAGTATGGAAAATTACAGAATCATAAGAAATCATGAAAAATGTATTGGCTGCGGCGAATGTATACTGAATTGTCCGACGAGAGCCCGTACAAGAAGCAGGGAAAAATACTACCGTTTGGCAATTATGGGGCGTTCAGGCAAAAAAAATCCCCGGCTGGCGGAGGATTTTCTCCTTTGGGCCGATGAAGAAAGCATCATAAAAATCATAAAAAATACCTATGAGTACGTTGCGGAATTCATCGATCTGACAGCACCGGGCGGCAAAGAGCACATCGGTTATATTATAGATCGTACCGGTTTTACAGAATATAAAAAATGGGCGCTAAAGAATGTTGCATTTAAAGAAGAAACCATTGTAAAAAATACTATTTATTGGGGGGGGGTTAACTATTAACTGATTTTATTTGCTATAGAAGAATTCTAGAGTAAAACCACATCAACGAGCATTCCGCTTTTTAAAGGCGGAGATCCTTTTGGAATATCAATGAGGGCGTTGCAGCCCAGCATTGAAAATAGCGAACCGGATGAATTATTTCCAGGATTTAAAAATATCTCATCGTTGACAAGTCTTGCACGAATAAACCGTCTTCCATCACTGGGTTTATTAAAATCATTCATGAGTTTTGCTTTTTTATATTTGTATTTTAGCGAATCCCTGCCCGTTATTTTTGCTAAAACAGGGCGTGCCAAAAGTTCAAAAGTAGTCATAGCGGCAAAGGGGTTACCCGAAAGACAGATAATCGGTTTATTCCTATACATACCGCATAACACAGGGGTGCCCGGTTTTAAATTTACTCCCCAAAAGATTATTTCTGCATTTAAAAGCGACAATACTTTGTGCATATAGTCTTTTTTTCCTACGCTGACACCGCCGGTAGTAATGATGATGTCCATTTCTCCCGACATATCTGCAATTCTTGCAGATATACAAGATGCCGCATCGTGGGCGGGCGGGTAGGGGATCGCTTTTACCCCAAGTTCTGAAAGACGGCCAGATAACATGTATAAATTGCTGTCATATATTTTCCCCGGTTGAAGGGGAGATCCGTTTGAAATGAGTTCATCTCCGGTACACATGATTCCAGCTTTTGCGGGACGTAGTATTTCAATTTGTGCAATGCCAACGCTGGATAATACGCCAAGATGTATAAAGTTTAGCGTATCACCGCGCTGCAGGAGTTTTTGATCTTGTTGAATATCCTCACCACAAAAACAAATATTTTGATTTTCTTTTAGCTCGCAATAAACCTGAACGGTTTCGTCACCTTCATCGGTGTCTTCCTGACGGATAACACAGTCGCATCCTTTTGGAATAACTCCTCCGGTCATTATTCTTGCTGCATGACCGCAGGGCATTTCGGTTTCATTTTCAATGCTGGTTCCAGCATAAATTTCCTGTTTTACTTTCAGTTTTACAGGGTGTTCTCTAGAGGCGCCTTTGCTATCCTGGTGTTTAAAGGCATATCCATCCAGGGGCGAGCGGTTGAAGGGCGGGTTATTCATGGGTGAAACAATATCTTCCGCCGCTATACATCCGCCGGCTTTTAGTATAGGGACTTTTCTTGTTTCAGTGATAGCTTTTGTATTTTTCACAAGCAAATTAACGGCCGTTTCCAATTCAATGGAGATGTGTTGAATACGTTCATAATCTTCGGGATAGTTGATATTACAAAAAACATCATAGGTACAATGGGTTATATCCTTCCAGTGATCTTCTTCAACGTAATTTACATTTACCCTGTCATAAAGGCTTACTATAGAACGTTTGTTATCCATAAGCAAATCTTCGATCTGCTGTAGAACCTGTTTGTGATAAATGGCAAATAACGGTTGAAGCTGGCCGTTGGATTCCCTTGGAACAATAACATCCTTTTTTTCTGAGTGTTCTAGAAGATAAGAAACCAGGGGCGGATAAAAATATATCATATCACAAGCGGTTACAAAACATATCGGATTTTTTGCTTCTTTAATTCCGGCATGTATCCCAGCTAAAGGACCATGGTCTTTGAATATATCTGATATTTCTTTAACACCTTCAATGCCAAATTTATTGCTGCTATTGCTGACTAAAATAATTTCGGAAAACAAGGGTTTGCACTTGTTTATTATTGATTCAACTATCAATTCGCCGTTCAGTTTTAGAAGCGTTTTATCCTTCCCAAACCGGCTGCTTTTTCCTCCAGCAAGAATAACCGCTGTATATTCCATATTTACTAACCCTTTATGTCTTAATATGCCATATAATTTATAATATAATCAGCTAAGGGCTTAGGATTGTCAAGAGGAAACCAGGGGCAAGGGCTTTCTGGCGCTACAGCATCGCTTACAATGGCAAATAATAGCCCCGGTTCAAAAATGGGTTCATGCCCGGAAGCAGTCCTGCGGATTTCAATTTTGGGGGCACTGCCGGTCCTAAAACCTTCGGTAATAATTAAATCAACATTCTTTATGCGGCTTGCTGTTTGTTCCAAGCTTTCTTTTTTTGCCCAATGTTCAATTAACGCCATTTTTTGGGGTGACACAATCATGATGCTGTCTGCGCCGGCCCGGGTTAACCGCCAACTGTCTTTACCCGGTATATCAATATCAAAGCCGTGGACGTCATTTTTTATGATCCCAAGACGCAGCCCTCTGGATTTTAGTTCCGGAATCAATTTTTCAAGATATACTGTCTTACCGGCGCCGGAATTTCCCACAACCGATAATATTGGAGTTTTCCCGGCCGTACCGGATAGGCCGGTCGTGCCGGTTTTCTGCATTCCCCATTCACTCCTAGAAGTTAAATTCTCCAAAGAAATCAGAATAGTCAATACTGAACAGCGGCTTTTTAACCCTGGACACATCTATTTTTTCCCGAATAAGCTGTGTCAAAATACCTGCATAGGATAAATCGCCCTGCAATATGGCCCCCTTAATTTCTCCGTTTTTGTGAATGATTTTTTTGTAATTCCCCTTTTTATCCGTGAAAACAACCTCAGTATAGGAATCATCAGGTTTTTCTGCAAGCCCCAAAGACATGGTTGGGATGCCTGCAAAATTCATGGTAGATTTACTGGCAAAAAAATCTGTCATCTCGTTTTTGGTTCCGCTCATATTATTTGCAGCGATGATGCCTTCTTTTACAGCAGCAGACCAGATAGCAGTTTTGCCAGAAATATCCCCGGCAGCATAAACATTTTCATTTGATGTTTTCCCATATTTATCATAAACAAGGCCTTTTTCGTCAAGTTTAAGACCGGAATTCTTTAAAAATTCCGTATTTGACTTTAACCCGGCCGTAACGATAATCATGTCACAGTCAAATGATCTGCCGTCGGAAAGTTTTAGTCCGCAGATTTTATTGTCACTTCCCAGTAAAATCTCCTCTACTTTTACCCCGTAATATTGTTCTAGGCCTTTTTGAGCGAAGGCTTCTTGATATTTTTCTGCCGCATATTTATCCAGATTAAGCGGCAGCATATGGGAAGCCACTTCAAAGCACGAAATTTTAGCCCCCTTGCCTAAAACTCCAGAAATGGCATCGCATCCAACGAGTCCCGAACCAATGATCCCAATATGTTTTGCCTTTACTGAATTATTTTTAATGGCAAGGGCATCTTCAAAATCATGCAGTCCAAAGACATTTTTTGCCTTGTCAAGGTTTTTTATTGGAGGCATATTGGTTACAGACCCCGCGGCAATCAACAGTTTGTCGTAATTCACTTTTTCACCGTTATCAAGCAGGACCAGCTTATTATCCAGGACTACACCGGCGGCTTTGTTTTTTAGCCATTTAACTTTACTTTTTTCAATTAAATCGTCGTCTGTAAAGTTAAGTTTTTTTTCGGGTCTTTCCCCGTCAATAAACCGGTGCAGTATACACCTGGAATGAATGATATTATCCGGTGCAATCAGCACAATTTCGGCATTTTTATCATTGCTTCTCAAAGTTTTTAATCCGTTTAAACCGGCGGCTGAAGCGCCTATCACAACATATTTCATGCTGACACCTCCATAGCAATCGCTTCCATGGGACATTTTTTTACACACATGGGGGAAGAATCGCCTATGCCGCTGCACAAGTCACATTTCATGATATCCTTGTGTAATAAACTGTCTGCTTTTAAAACACCGTAGGGGCAAGCCATGATGCACATAAAGCAGTTTGCACACCGGTCCTTGTCATATTCAACCTTGTCGGATTCAGCGTTTTTACTCATGGCACCGGTCATACAAGTATAGGTACATTCAGGTTTGTCGCAATTCATGCAAAAAATAGGCGCCGGTTTGTTTTTGCTGTCAATTGTAATCCTGTTCCTGGCGTCCGGTTCCTGATGAGCCACCATGCAGGCGGATACACATGTTAAGCAGCCAATGCATTTGTCCCTGTCTATTGCTATTTTTTTCATCCTTTCACACCCTCCTTCTTAATATTGACAGGAGTTGTCTTATAGGACGGCTCCTTTGAGTAGGGGTCATACAGCGACGGGGTTAGCTTATTGGTCTCAATGTAATGGATGGGAGCATACAATTGATCAAAAGGTACATTGGCCGTTATTCTTGCCTTAAAGGTTGCATTCTGTCCATTGATGGATCGAATTTCAAGCAAGTCGTTTTCCGCAAGGCTGTATTTTTTTGCAAGATCCGGATTTAAGAGTACATAGGCGTCTTTGGCGCTTACGTCTTGAACAAAAGCAACTTCTCTTGTCCGGGTCTGAGTATGCCATTGACCGACGGTTCCTCTTCCTGTGTTCAGGGTATACGGAAATTCTTCCGTATTTTTGATGGGGTTTTCGGGTATGGCTTCAAACATAAATTTGAATTTGCCCGATGGATGGTAAAATTTGTTGTTTTCAAACAAACGCCTTTCATCCGACGCAAGGGTTTCGCCTTCCCTAAAAGGCCATTGTATGCCTTTCGAGTTGACAAGAGCGTCATAGTCAACACCGGTGATCTCACAAGGCATACCCTTGGAGCATTTTTTCATAAGATTAAATGCGTCCTTTGGGGTTTTCCAATTATCCAGCAAGCTTCCCATTCCAAGGGCTTCCCCAAGGCCAAAAATAACCTGGTAATCAGTCCTGTCGTCGGGACGCCGTTCGATAACCGGACGCATCGCTGAAAGCCTTCGTTCGGTATTGATAATTGTTCCTTCCTTTTTAATTCCAGGGACAACCGGCAGGAATATATCGCAGTCCATGGAACTATCTGTGTCATCATAAATGTCCTGAACAATAAACAGTTCCAGTTTTTCTATGGCTTTTTGAAATGTTTCATTGTTTGCCCATGAATGCCGCGGATTGGTACACAATATCCATAGACATTTTATGGTTCCGGCAAGGATTTTTTCGATGATCACGTTGTAAGGTGCCGTGGGCTTATTGACGAGTTGTTCGTCGGTGATTCCTAGGGCATTACAAACCGCTTCCCGGCGTTTTGGATTGTCAAAATCGCCGCCGCCGTATAAACCTGCCTGATGGCTAAAAGCCCTGGAGCCCATGGCATTACACTGGCCTGTCAAGGAATTACCGCCTGTACCTTCCCGGCCAATGTTTCCCGTCATTACGGCTATGGCCATGATGGCCTGGGCTGTTCTAACTCCCGCATAACTCTGATTCACGCCCATGGTCCACCATAACGATACTTTTTTTCCTTCGTGTATCATTTTGGCAAGATCCATGAGTTTTTCTGCGCTGATGCCGGTGGCCTTCTCAACCTCATCAAGCTTGAAAGCCGCCACATGAGCCTTAAATTCTTCGAATGCTTCCGTGTATGAATCGACATAATTTTTATCGATCCATCCCTTTTCAATCAGAATATTGGCCAATGTATATAGCAAGGCCAAATCACTTTTTGGCTTAATGCCATACCAGTAATCAGCCCTTTGAGCTGATTCGGAATTACGGGGGTCGATGACAATGAGTTTTTTGTTTTTGTTTGAACAGATCCTGTCCCAGACAATAGGATGAGCGACCACCGGGTTTGCCCCTATTAATATGATAGTGTCCGAAAGTTCAAAATCGTTCAGTGTATACGGCGGAGCGTCATAACCAAGGCATTGTTTATGGGCAACCACGGAGGTGGCCATGCACAGTCTTGTATTGCCGTCCACATCCCCCCGTAAGAAATTTCTGCCCACATGTCCCAGAAGGGCCATCTCTTCCATGGTCAATTGCCCCGTGCTGATGGCGGCAAAAGCTTCGTTTCCGTATTTTTTGATAATCTCGTTAATTTTGCCCGCTGTATGCCGAAAACCTTCTTCCCAGGAAACATTTTTAAACTTTCCCTTTCCTTCTTTGATTCTTGGCAAAGGGTTTGTGTGATTTACAATAGCAGGCTTATCCAGGGATAGTCCTTTGATACAGGCGAAATTTTTATTTACCGGATAGTCAGGGGTAGGCATAACTTTTTGGATGGTGTTGCCTTCGACATGGAAATCTAAATTGCATGCCAAAGAGCAGTAATTACAGGTTGTTTGTACCTTTTTCACTTCGCCGCCTCCTCTTTCGGTTCATAGCTTTTTTTGAACATTCTTATGAAATTGTAAAGTACAAGGGCAATAACAGCAGTCGTTATATACACTTGTATTCCCGCAATTTGTCTTACGGCATTAGCCAAAAATTCATTCTCTTGGCCTTGAAGGTATGCTACCATTCTAAAGGACGCAACAATTCCTATGGCATTGGGGAATGTCATACCTGCAAACCCCGGATTAAATGGAACCGCAAAAAAGCTGGGTATATTTTTGAGGAAGTACAAAAATGACAGGAACACGGCAGTGTATAAGGCCATTACAATAACGTTGTTAGGGTTAGGTATCACATTAAGATAGCCCACAAGGCACAGGGCGGCAGGCGCAAGGAAGATAGCCTTTGTATGCAGCAGGGGCGGATTCAATGGTTTTGTTGCAATTCGGATAATCATAAAAATAACCAGAAGAGCATATATCCCCATGCCGTAATATACGATGGCCTTTAGTATGACGGGTTCCTGCATGGGACCGCCAACAACAGCCGAAACCAGGAGGCCATTATAAGTAACAAACCAGGATGGAACAAAAGTTGGTGTTTGTACGCCTTTAAGAACATTATTGAAGGTAAAAATAAGGATATGGAGAATATGTAAAATAACTCCGGCAAACCATACTGCTTTTCCGACTTGTGCAGAATAGGGGAACAGATAGGCGCCAAAAAGCATTAGTAACATTGTAAACCCGGCGGTAAGACTCGCCGGAACGGTATTTTTATATTCGTTTTTAAACACACCAAAATGCACAAGGATTTTTATTAAAAAGAATAGCCACACCACCATGGATACGACTGTAGTGATATGTCTAATCCAGGGGAATCCAAAATTACCGGCAAAAACATTAGAAAGTGTTACTGCTCCAACTAAAGTGGGAAGCAATGGTATTGGAAATCCCGCTGCTTTTTGTATCAAAGATTTTTTTTCCATGATCGTTTTCCTCCTAATAAAATCAATTTCAGAAGTTAGCATATAGCGGTCATTTTAATTTCACAACCATTTTTTTACTGATTGTGTTTTTTTATGATAAATCCGTGATTTTTATCACAATATTCCTGAAATACTAATTTTATGGTGCGTTGTAAAAAATGATCGTGATATTTATCACGTTCCGCTAATACAGCGGCAAAACATTTGCCGGATCAATTCCCAACTCTGCCGGAAGTGCGCCGCCTTTCATTTCCTTGGTAATGTGCCACCAAATATCCGGCGTATCATTCGCCTGGTTTTCATACCGGAAT
>WRIB01000056.1 GCA_009782955.1 Treponema sp.
GTGTGTCCTGCCGCAGGGACAGGCATCGGGCATAAAACCTGTCAGGTCGCGGGTACGGTAACGGAGGATGGGTGTTGCTTCCCTGCACAGTATGGTTATTACCAGTTCACCCCGGCTGTCCCCGGTTACATTTTCCAGCGTTGTTGGGTCGATGATCTCTGCAATATAGCCGTCTTCCCAGATATGCAGTCCGTTTTTGCACTGACATTCAAAAGCAACGCCGGGACCGTTCATCTCGGAAAGGCCGTAGGAGTTAAAGACTTCTATGTTAAGGAGTGTTTCGATACGCTTTCGGGTATCTTCGGAATACGGTTCTGCTCCGGCAAAGGCACGCTTAAGAAGAAGGCTTTCCCGTTTTACTCCTTCTTCCTTCATCTTTGATTCAACGTGGAGGAGAAAGCTTGGGGTTGCATGGACTGCCGTGGTGCCAAAGTCCTGCATAAGACGGAACTGGCGGGCGGTGTTTCCCGAGCCGGAAGGGATCACCAGCATGCCCACCTCTTCGGCACCTGCGTGGAAACCAAGGCCGCCTGTAAAAAGGCCGTAGCTGATCATGTTCTGGAATACATCAGCTTTGGTACAGCCTGTGCCGTAAATACACCGGGCCATAAAGCTTGCCCATTGTTTTAGATCATCACGGGAAAAATAAATGGTTGTAGGCGTACCTGTGGTACCGCTTGATGCATGAAGGCGGACTACTTCGTCTCTGGGTATAGATAGAAACCCGTAGGGAAACCCATCACGCAGATCGTTTTTGGTAGTAAAGGGAATACGCCGGAGGTCTTCGAGGCTTTTGATATCGTCAGGGCTTTTAATGCCCGATTCGGAAAGCCGGTTTTGATAAAATGGTGTGCGGAGGCTGCGCCCTACCGTTTCTTTAAGCTTTGCCAGCTGCCATGTTTCCAGTTCTTTGCGGGGCATTGTTTCGAATGGTTCATTCCAGTATTGATACTTCATAATCAATACCAGTTTAAATAAAATCCTTTATAATTTCCAGCACCGTCAGATGAACCGTCTTGTTGTTCGAAGCAAGTTCAGTACTTTTCCTAAGTGATGTCAAGAATTTCCCTGGGATGTGAAATAATGATGTCCGCGCCTTCTACTTCTTCGGGACCTTTAAATCCCCAGCTTACCCCGCAGGCAAACATGCCGGCTCTTTTTGCCGTAACAATATCGGGCTTGCCGTCTCCGACAAAAACCGAATCTGCCACATTGATGTCAAGCTTTTCCAGTTCCGCAAGCATTCTTGCCGGATCAGGTTTCATCGGCGCGCCTTCAACATCACCCAGCATAAAAGCAAAGGTAAATCCTTTAAAAAGAAAGGTTGCAATTTTGATAACCAGGGGTTGCGGTTTATTGGAAAATATTCCCAGTACCATTTCGCGTTCTTTAAGCGCCTTAAGCGCCTCTGGTATTCCTTCGTAGGGGCGTGTTTTATCCAGACAGTGTTCCTCGTTGTGAGTCGTGTAGGCTTTGCGGAGGGCGGCTTTTTCTTCTTCGGGAAGGCCGTCATAACCTGGCATAGCCCTGCTCAGGGTAACGTTTATACCCATGCCCACATAAGTCTGGTATTCTTCATAGCTATGCAATGGGAGCCCTCTCTGGGACAGCAGATAATTTACACTGTCGCGAATATCATAGATGCTGTTGGTTAAAGTACCGTCTAAATCGAAAATAAAAGCCTTTTTCATTTTTTTAGAATAACTGTATTTACTTTGTTTAACAACCATCTATTGTTGCCAGATTCTACATTATGTTTGACAAAAGGTTCTTGTATATGTACTATTTATTTTGTTAGGAGGAATCATGAAAGTCGAAGATGTTCTTAAAGAAGATTTCGTTATCGAAAACCTCCAGGCTTCTACAAAGGAAGAAGCCCTTACTATTATGAGCAATATCCTCCTTTCAAAAGGCTATGTTAAAGAATCATTTCCCGAAGCTATTTTATCGAGAGAAAGGCACTATCCTTCAGGCTTACCCATGGAAGGCCATAAAATTGCCATTCCTCATACCGATGCAGAGCATGTAATAAAATCGGTTATTCTTTTTGCACGTTTGTCGCAACCGTTAGAATTTTATTCCATGGGTGATCCGAACGAAAAAATCCAGGTTTCGCTAATCTCGATGTTTGCACTGGCGGAGAAAAAAGATATAGGAAAAATGCTGGAAGTTTTGATAAATGCATATTCCAATAACGATGTACTGGACGCAATTCTTAAAGCGCCTTCGGCAAAGGAGATTTTTGATATCCTCTGTCGGAGTGTCGGATCAACTATGAGTGAAGAATAACTCGTTTACTGACGCTGTTCCAAAACTAACCGGGTTTTGGAATAATCTCTACTTGCGTACCGGCATAATTTCTACCAGATAACCATCGGGATCTTTAATATAGTAAACGCCAAATTCTGGAACGTCGTGGTCAAAGCAGCCCATCTCGGTATGTTTTGCCCTTGCCGCTTCTATATCATCGGTCCTGAGGGCAAAATGGACGGAATTTTCGCCATGATCATAGTATTTGGTCCTGCCTGCAACATGGATCACTTCTACTTGCTGAGCAGATTCCTCGTTCCCAATAAAGGCTATTTCCATAGAATCAGATTTTTTTTGACGCAGTACCTTTAAATTCAGGGCATTTTCATAAAAATTTATAGTTTTTTCCATGTCTGTTACATAGATACAGTTGTGTTCCAGTCTAAAAAACATAAAAACTCCCGGTAATTATTGCAAATATAATACAGTGAATTCCCGGGAAAATCAATAATAATAAACATAGTGTTCAAATTGCATAAAAACAGATAAGATTTTTCAAAAATATCATATTTATTTGACATTTCATCAAAGTAACAGTACTATAAATAGTCAGAATCTGGTCCTCTAAGACCAAGTAAAACCAGGAGGATAAGAGTGAAGAAAATTTTACTTGCTTGCGGAACGGCAGTGGCTACATCCACAGTAGTTACCCACCGTTTGGACGAAGCGATGAAAAAACGGGGTCTTGCCGGAAAATATACAACAAGTCAGTGCAAAATAGCAGAAATTCCTTCAAAGGTAGCAAATTTTGATATTCTGATTGCCAATGCCAAGGCTCCGCCCGGAGTAACCATTCCGGTTATAAACGGGCTTCCCCTTTTAACCGGGGTTGGAGCAGAAAAAGTATGGGATGAAATTGCCGAACTTATTAAAAAAGAGTAAGGCAAAGATAGTTTTGCCATTTTTATGGATTTGAAAAACCGGTCAATGAACCGGTTTTTCTGTAATTATGGTAATTGGTTTTCTTCATGGTTTTCATGCGGAGGGCGTTAAAACCTGAAGGAATTAATGAAATGGATCCGGAAAGGCAGACTGCTCTGGATCCATTGTGAATTAAAAGTTTGCTGTTAAGGAGGCAAAAACAGGTATGTTAGATTTTATTATCAGAGTATTTGGAATTATTTCGGCGCCGGGCGCCACAGTAATGATGCCGGTGATTATTTTTATCCTCGGCCTTATTCTTGGAGCGCCGGTTGGAAGGGCAATGAGAGCCGGCTTAATTGTCGGTGTAGGCTTTGTTGGCCTGGGTTTGGTTACCGGACTGCTCGGCGGGGCTCTTGGACCGGCGGTACAGGCCATGGTTTCCAAATATGACTTAACCATGGATGCCATTGACATCGGTTGGGTACCTTCTGCTGCAATCGCCTTTGCATCCAGAATCGGAGCACTTATTATTCCTGTCGGTATTGTTGTAAATGCCATCATGCTTCTTACCGGAACTACCAAAACTGTTAACGTGGATATCTGGAACTATTGGCATTTTGCCTTTACCGGTGCCATGATACACAGCCTTGGCGAGATAATGGGTATGAGCGGTGCCTCTGCTTTTGCTTTGGGGCTTGCTGCTGCAGCTCTTAACATGGTAATCATCATGGTTATAGCCGATCGTACTGCTGCAGGACTTGGAAAGTACAATGAACTGCCCGGTATTTCCATTCCTCACGGGTTTACCGCAGCTTTCGTACCCATCGCGGCTGTAGTAAATCTTGTACTGGACAGGATCCCGGGGTTAAAGAATGTTAAAGCGGACATGGAAGTTATCCAGAAACGCCTTGGTGTTTTTGGCGAACCGGTACTTATCGGTGTAGTGTTTGGTTTGATCATTGGTTTCCTTGCCGGTTATGAACCGGTTGCTACTTTCCAAATGGCCATTCAAATGGGCGCCGCACTGGTACTTATCCCCAAAATGGCCGCCCTTCTTATGGAAGGACTTATCCCTGTTTCCGAAGCGGCTCAGGGCTTTATCGAAAAACATTTTAAAGGTAAGGGTGTTATCTACATCGGTCTTGACTCCGCTATCGGTATCGGCCATCCCATTTGTCTTACCTGCGCCCTGATTCTTGTTCCTCTTTCAATCTTCCTGGCGGTAATTCTTCCCGGTAACCGGATGCTTCCCTTTGCGGATCTTGCCGTTATTCCCTACATTTTTGTGCTTATCATTCCAATAACCAAGGGCGATTTCTTCCGTTCTTTGATCATTGGCGCCATTGTAATGATTGTTATGTTCTACTGCGGAAGCAGTCTGGTTGATCTTCTTATGATCACTGCAGCCAAGGCAGAACCCGCCACGTATGCGAATTACGGTGCGATTTTCTCCAGCATCTGTGACGGATCAAATCCCTTAACATGGGCGATGATCAATATTTCCAGGCTTAAATGGCTGGGCATTGTAATTCTTCTTGCAATTTCCGTACTGCTGGCAGTCTGGAACCGCAGGCTTATCAAAAAAGAAGCTGAAAAAGGTGAATAAGATTTTTCTGATGATACCAGCGTTAAAGTTTTAACCCTGGTTAAACCCGCCGTACAGCCGTTGCGGCGGGTTTTTTTATCAATTGGTTATCACTTAACGTTATAGGCAGGAGAGCACATGGAAAGGGTTTATGAATACAATAAAATATCATACCGGTATAAGGTGCTAATGGTTAATATTCTTATGTTTCCGCTTTTAGGGTATTTTCTGTACCGGATATTTTTTACAGGAACCAATATTTACCTCTGGGCTTTTGGTGCAATTGTTTGCGTTTACTCGCTTTCCAGTTCATTTATCCGAAAAACCAATCCGAGGATAATCAAAATCAGCGATGAAGAAATAGAGTTTATCTCGTTTGGAAAAAAAAGCTTTGAAATAAACCAGCTTACAAAGTTCAGGGTAAGGGTTTCAACTCCAAACTATCAGGTATTGATTCGTTTGGAAGATGTAAACAGGCAGCAAGGATCATTCTGGGTAACCTATAGCCAGTTTAATGATAAATTGGATCTGATAGCGGAATTTGATTATTTGGAAAAAAAAATACACCCCGATTCTTTACGGTTTAAGGGCAGAAAAGGCATGGGCGATAAACGGCCGGAATTAAATACAACGATTCCGCAGGAACCCCAGGCCGAAGATGTTTCTTAACCTTTAATTACGGCGGCTATTTCTTCCAGCACTGCTTCTGCTGCTGCGCCTCCTGTTGCCAGTCCAAGTCCGTTTATCACCGGTTTGTCGATTTTGTCTACAAGCAAGGCTGTCCGGATGATAATATCGTATTCATTTGCTTTTTTTGCAAGTTCAGGAACTTTGCATTTTGTAATGGAATACTGGTGTTCAAGTCCCCGTTTTTTAAGCCCGTTTTCCAGCCTGTCTATGACGGTTACGGCAATTCCGGTTCCCGCACCAAGAAGAATCTTTTTCATGTTGATTAGTTTACCGGAGTTGACAGTTAAAAACAACATATATATGATTAAGCTATGAAATCAATAACCCTTACCGTTAAAAACGAAACGGGTCTTCATTCACGGCCTGCCGATCTTTTTGTCAGGACTTCCAAACAATACGAGTCTGCAATAGAAGTGTACAAGGGTGATAAAAAAGCAAATGCCAAAGCCATTCTAAAACTTATTCTTTTAAACGTTTGCGAAAACGATCAAATAACAATCAACGCAGACGGCCCTGACGAAGAAGAAGCCATAAACGATCTTAAGGTTTTGGTAGAATCGGATTTTACCACGGTAAATCCCAAAGTACAAATTTAACGCAGAGCATCTGTCATAGAAAATATCTGTAATACAAAGCAAAGGGGTAAGCGAAAGCCTGGCGAGAGTGCCTGTAGAATCTGCAAATACAGCCTCCTGGCTACTTAAGCAAATAAATAAATTATAAGAAACTACTATGGCTTTGTGCTTAAGTAGCCAGATTTTCGCTTACCCCTTTGCTTTATTAATACAGATAATGTTTATGCTCTGCGTTTTACTTTAACTCATCAGGCCGCAGCATATTCTGGATAGAACAATAACTTTTTTCCCGTAAAGAAGGGAAGGGTTCTTCTTTTGGATTGTTCCTGAAATCATTCAGTGTTTTTTCATACAATGAATGGGGAATCTGCATAACCGCTACTTCGTTGTCCTTGATTCCATGGATATGGAATTCCAGGTTGTTCTCGTTTTTGGCATGGTACCAGACACTTATATCCTGTTCCGGGTAGTTTTCGTCGGCTTTTACAAACAGATAATACTTGATCGCTTCTATGGCTTCTGCGATAAAACCATCCTTAACCATAGCAATACGTTCCGTCATTTCCGGATAGGAAATTACCGTTTCTTTCGGCGTTTCTTCTTTTTTTAGTTTTCTGCGGTAAAAGGCTCCCCGGTCAAGTTCGGGCAGTACCTCCAATGCAAGGTTTTTGGCAGGCCAGTTGACAGTAAGGGTGAACTCCGGCTTATGCCGTTTACCGCAGTTGCTGCAGGGGAAATTCATAAAATTCCCGGCTAAAATATCTTCGATATATTGAGGATCGGTGTCCAGGTTAATTTCTTCGGGAACTTCAACCACAAAAGTGTTATCGCAGAAACAGGGAATTTTATGTCTCATCTTTGGCTCCTTACTTGGTACTTTTACCTGCTGGTAAAAAAGAGTATATCATTAAAAACTGCAAAGATCATGAGGCTTACAATTATTACCACTCCGGCAGTCTGAAAGACAGAAATTGCTTTTGGGTGTATGGGCCGCCGTTTTATCATTTCTGTTAAATGCAGGATTATCATACCGCCGTCAAGAATGGGGAGGGGGAGAAGATTCATCATACACAGGGCTATGGAAATAAGGGAAAGTATATTAAATAATGAACTTAACCCTGTTTCTACGCTTTCCGAGAATCCTCCTGCCGTAACTTCACCCATTATGTATGTAATTCTTGCAGGACCCGAAATTGTTTGGGAATAATCAATGCCTTTTTTAAAGAGCAAGCCCAAGCCTTTTACCGAAATTGCCAGAGTTTTGGTTGCTTCTTTTCCGCCTGCAACAATGGCGCCCAAGGGCGAAAGAATGGGAGTATTGAAACGTACCATAGGGTATTCAATACCCAAATCGGGAAAATCCCCTGAATAAACCACATCACTTAATTCCGCAGTTGATATTATTCCGTCTCGATTATATTCCACAGAAAAATTTTCCGGTTTTATTTCCCTGAATATTTTAAGGAATGCTACCGTATAGGGAAGTTCTTTCCCGTCAGCCGAAAGCAGGATGTCTCCTGGTTTTAGCCCTGCTTTTTCCGCAGTGCTGCCGGGGCGTATTGCTTCTACTACGGGTGTTACCCAGGAGAAAACTCCGATTTTGCCTGATCCATTGGGGGCTAGATTGGGATGTATTGTAAGCTGGAGTGTTTCTCCGTTTCGCATTACTTTTACGGGAAGGTCTTTATCCGGATTTAGACTTATATTCTCCTGTATATCCATGTAATTGTTTATTTTTTTTCCGTTGATTTCAACAATTACATCTCCGCTTAATAACCCCCCCTTGTCGGAAGGATAACTGTTGCCGTCTATATCGGAAAGTAGCACAATCCTGTTTTCCATGGTTTGGATTTCAATGCCTCTTCCCCAAATAAACGAAAGTATAATAACTGCAAAAAGAAAATTAAAAAGAGGACCGGCAAAAGCCGCAAAAATCCTTTTCAAGGGATGGGCTGCAAAGAATGTCCCTGCAGGAGGGGCTATTCCGTTTTTTTGGTTGTTCCACATTTCTTCGTAATCATTGTCTCCCCGCATCTTGCAATAGCCGCCCAAAGGAAAAAGGCCCAGCCGGTATTCTACGGTTCCTATTTTCTTTTTTAATATGGGTTTACCCCAGCCTATGGAAAAAGCTTCCACATCAATGCCTGCAAGGCGGGCTGCCAAAAAATGGCCCAATTCATGAATAAAAACTACAATTCCAAGCCCAAATAAACCCAGAACTATTTTTAACAATGTCATTTTTAACAACCTGGGGCTTTTTCAAAACTTCAGTTTTTGAAAAAGCTTCTTTAGATTTAGGGGAAAAACCGGCTTTTTTGCCGGTTTTTCCAAAGCCATTTTCAAAACTAACAGAGTTTTTAAAATGGTAAAACTCCCTTAAAAAAAGAAACGGTACAGTACATAAAAGAGAGGGGCAGTTAATGCAATTGAATCGGTAGAATCAAGTACTCCCCCCCTGCCCGGAAAAATACGGCCCGAATCCTTAAACCCGCTGCTTCTTTTGATTGCCGATTCAGCAAGATCTCCCAATATTACCGTTAAACCGGAAAAGAACCCCAGCAATATTGCCGAAGGAAGTTTTGCTATTTGATCCGGTATAAATGCTTCAGGAAAAGTATATGCCATTATAATGCATATTCCAACAGATGCAGCCATGCCTCCTATATAACCGGTAATGCTTTTATTGGGACTTACAGAAAATATTCCCCTGTTGTTTTTACCAAAGAGCATTCCTGTTAACCATGCCAAAGAATCATTGGCCATGACGGTAAGAACAAATGCAAGAATAACAATCTTTGAATGTTCCAGAGCAGACATGGTAATCACCCAGCTTAAAAAAAGACCGGGGTAGATCATAACCGAAAAGGATGCAGTAAGGCGGTTCAGTACCAGTGAAAAGTCGTTTCTTGATTTATGGTAAAAAATTTCCGAGATCAAAACCCAGGCAGCGCCCAATATAAAGAGAAACTGCGTAATTTGATTATTTGTATGAAAACTTACAATAAATGTTGCTGCCACAGTACTTAAAGAACCAAGTATTGCCGCTTCTCCGATATATACGGGAAATCCCCTGGCTCTGAGCATCAGGGCAAATTCTACGGCTCCTACCGAACTGAGGGCTATAACAAAAATATTCAAAACCAAATGGTTGTATTGCGGGAGGAAAAGAATCATTGATGCGATAGCCGGGATACCAATAAAAAAAATCAGCAAGCGCTGAACAATTATTGATTTAATCATGTACACACCGTCTCCGTCATGTAATGCCGCCGTATTTTCGTTCCCGGTTTTGATATGATTCAACGGCGTTTTGCAGTTCCTTTTCTGTCCAGTCCGGCCACAATACAGGGGAAAAATAGTATTCTGCGTAGGCGCTTTCCCAAAGAAGGAAGTTACTTGTTCTGTACTCTCCGGCACTCCTGATAATCAGGTCCGGATCGGGAATGTCGGGATTATCCATATAACTGGACAATGTTGTTTCATTCAGGGATACAATGTTTTCTCCGGCCTCGGCGGCCCGGTTAATAGCCCGCATTATTTCGTCTCTGCCTCCGTAATTCAGGGCAAGGATCACCTGCATTCCGGTATATTTTTTTGTCTCAATGCACATGTCGTTTATTTCCGCTGCTATTTCCTGAGGAAGCCCGCCTGGATCTCCTGCATGGCGGAGACGGATATGATTTTCTTCGTAAAACTCCAATTCACTTCGGAGGTACTGTTTTATTAATCCCATAATAAAACCAACTTCGTCTGATGTCCGTTTCCAGTTTTCCGTTGAAAAAACATAGAGAGTAAGGTACCGAATCCCCATATCTGCGGCGGCTTTTACAATTCTTTTGGCGGCTTTAAGACCTTCCAAATGCCCCTGGGTCCGTAGCTCTCCCCGGGCTTTTGCCCACCTGCCGTTTCCGTCCATGATAATTCCTATATGGCAGGGGATTTTATCGGGATTTGTCAAACTTCCATTATCTCCGATTCTTTTTCTTCCAGTACCGTTTCGATCTGTTTGATGTATGAATCGGTCAGCTTTTGAAGTTCTTCGGAATTTTTGCTTTCTTCGTCTTCGGTCAGTTCCTTTTCTTTAAGAAATTTTTTCAGTTCTTCATTTCCGTCCCGGCGAATATTCCGTACTGCCACACGGCTCTGTTCCGCCTGGGATTTTGCCTGTTTTACCAGTTCCTTACGCCGTTCCTCTGTTAAAGGAGGAATAGCAATACGGATTACCTTGCCGTCGTTGGATGGATTAAGGGAAAGTTCCGACGAGTGTATTGCTTTTTCAATTTCTCCAATCTGACTTTTGTCCCAGGGCTGAATAACAATAAGTCGTGCTTCCGGAGCAGAAATAGTTGCTGTTTGGTTTAGCGGAGTTTTTTCTCCGTAATAATCAACCTTTATTTTGTCAAAGAGAGCAGCCGATGCCCTGCCTGTGCGAAGGGCAGCATAGCCGTCTTTAAGGCTGGCAATTGTTTTTTTCATCCGCTCTTCGCAAGAGCCAATAACACTATGCATTATGCACCGACCTTATAGTAAACAAAATCGGCAACGGAAAGAACAGCGCCTGCTTCTTTCCCTGCTGCTTCCAGTGCTTTTGCAACACTTAGTTTTTCGTCTTTTACATAACCCTGATCAAGGAGGCATATTTCTTTAAGGAATTTGGTTACCTTGCCTTTAAGGATATTGTCTACAACATTTGCAGGCTTTCCCTTTACCGATTCGTCCTGTTCCATTTGTTTGCGGAAAATTTCTTCCTGTTCTTTCAGCCAGGCGGAATCGATCTTTTCTTTGCTGAGTGCCATGGGATTAAAAGCGGCGATATGAAGAGCAAGGGTAAAGGCAAAATTCTGAACTTCTTCGTCTTTAAAAACATCAGCCTTGTCGGCATTAATCTTTACCACAACTCCGATTGCACCATCGCCGTGAATGTACTGACACAAATACTCGTTTGGCCCGGCATCCATTACCATAAGTCGTTTCAGGTTCATGTTTTCACGGATTTTTGCAGCAAGGTCCTTAACCATTTCATTAAGCTCATCTGTAATACCGGTGTACCCTTTTTCCAGAGCCTTTACCGTCAGCGCATCGCCCAGGGCAATAAAGTCCGGGTTTCTGGCAACAAAGTCCGTTTCGGAAGCAATTTCCGCAAGCACTGCCCGTGATCCATCATCCTTTATTTTGATAAAGACTTTTCCCTCGTTGGCAGCTCTTCCCGAACGTTTTTCCACGGCGGCAAGGCCCTTTTCCTTGAGTATCTTTTCTGCAGCCGCCGCATCTCCCCCGGTAGCAACCAGGGCATTTTTACATTCCATCATACCGGCTCCGGTTTTTTCCCGGAGTTTTTTTACATCTGCAGCACTAATATCAGCCATTTATTTACTCCTCTTCATATACCTTGTCTATGTCTACAGGAAGATCGTCTTCATCGGTTCCAAGACTTTCTTTTTCTGTACTTTCCGTTTTTGCTTCTTTGTCCTCGCCGGAAGCATAGGATTCTATGTCAATTTCCCTGTCTTCTTCTTTTAAAGAAATATCGTTCATTATTTCTTCCATGTCCTCATCTTCTTCGCCCAGTGTTTCGATGATCTTGAGCCCGGCTTCGTTGTCTGCTTCTACCACGGCATTTGCGATGATCTGGGTAAATAAGGTAATTGCACGGATCGCATCATCATTTCCAGGAATGGGGTAATCGATTCCTTCGGGATTACAGTTGGTATCTACAACTGCAACAATAGGGATACCCAGGCGCTGAGCTTCTGCAACGGCGATGGATTCCATTCTGGTATCGATGATAAACAGTATTCCCGGAGGATCCTTCATTTCTTTGATACCGCCAAGATTTTTCTGAAGCTTTGTTCTTTCCTTGCCCAAAGCGGCAATTTCCTTTTTGGTAAGATTTTCGAAAGAACCGTCCACTTCCATCTTTTCAAGTTTTTTAAGGCGGAGCAGGGATTTTTTAATGGTAACAAAATTGGTCAGCATACCGCCGAGCCAGCGGTTGTTTACATAGAACATACCGCAACGTTCCGCTTCTTTCTGTATAGCCTGCTGTGCCTGCTTTTTTGTACCGACAAAAAGAACCGATTTTCCTGCCGTTACGGTTTTACGTACCGCTTCGTAGGCATCCTTAATTGACTGGATGGTTTTTTGAAGATCGATGATGTGGATCCCGTTCCGCTCGGCAAAGATGTATTTCTTCATCCGGGGATCCCAGCGTTTTACCTGATGTCCGAAGTGTACCCCCGATTCAAGCAGGCTTTTCATGGTGACTACTGCCACTATTCTCCTCCTGGGTGGAATAGCTTTTGCTTTTCCACTGCCTTCACTATATCTCTCCCTTTTACAGGAGGAAATTACGGCCCATAGGCGACAAGCAATATTTGCATTAACATATTCTAAATAATCTTCATACAGAAGCACAGAGAACGCAAAGGATAATAAAAATTCTTATTTTTCCTCTTCGTCCTTTGCGGCTTTGCGTGAGGAATTTTGGGATGCATTATCCCTAGAATATCCGCACATGATGTCAAGCGCCGTACTGGTAACCGTTATCAATAAGCATACGATAAAATTCATGCATGGGCAAGCCCACAATTGCGCTAAAGGAACCCCGGATTGAACTGATAAAACAACCGCCCAAGCCCTGGATTTTATAAGAGCCTGCCACCCCCTGCCATTCTCCGGTATTTAGGTACCATTCAATCTCCTCTTCCGAAAGTTCTGCAAAGGTTACAGAAGATTCGACGGTACGGCAGTCAATATTTTGGTTTTTACCATTAAAGAGAGCAACAGAGGTTATTACCTCATGTTCACGGGCCGAAAGACATTCGATCATCATTTTTGCATTATTACGGTCTGCCGGCTTACCGAAGATTTCCCCGTCTACGGCAATAACCGTATCTGCTCCGCAAATCCAGCGGGGTATTCGACCCCTGAGCTGTTCGATGATAGTATTGATCTTCCGAATCGCCATATCCTGAGAATATTCACCGGGAACCTGGCCTTCTCTGGGTCTTTCGTCCAGTTTTGCCGGCATAATGGTAAAGGGCAGTCCCAGCAATCGGAAGTATTCTTGTCTGCGCAGTGAACCTGACGCTAAAATTATAGGATCCATTTATGAGAGAGACGGGACTCGAACCCACCACCTTCAGCTCCGGAGGCTGACGCTCTATCCAGATGAGCTACTCTCTCGTCCGAAAATTATATTATGGAAATGGTACAATAAGGCTGTAAATAGATCAATATAAGCAAAAATTCCAATTTGCCGCAGTGTCTGTCTGTACAAGTTATCTGCAAGGAAAAACAGTGCCTTCGCGTATAAAAAAAACTGGTCTGTTTTTGTTACTATATGAATAGGATTACTTCCTTAAGTCACGATAGAAATTTTCATGCGACCCCAAAGCAAGAAGCGCAAGGGTTCCATCTGTTTCGCCGTACATATAAGCTAGCAAAGTCAATTGATGTATCATTTTGAATTTGTATACCCTTACCCCCTTCAAATCACCTTTTTTCAGGTCACCTGCCAGAGGATTCTGCATTATTATTTTTACTGCATTATCCAAATCCCGCTTGGCGTTGGTATGCAGCTTTTTCACAACTCTTTCAAACGCAGGATATTGTAAAATCTGCATCATCTATCCGAATATATACGGGACAGGTTTTTCGTTTTTCGTTTCTTCCAAAGATAAAAGAATGTCTTTAATAAAACTGTAGGGAAGATCGGGATTTTCTTCCGCAATTTTGCCGATTTTTACCCAATGTTCAATCTGCTTGGGAACAGAACGTGAAAACACATTGGCATATTTATTTGCTTCAAAAACAATGTCGCCGGAAAGTTTGATTGTTTTACTATTTGTCATATAAGGTTCCTTTTAGTAGTCTTTAGTTCTAATATAACACTAAAAGTGTTTAAATGCAATATAAAAATACCCAAGGAATGGAGAGGGCGTTTGAAAGCAATGAACTGTCCAGCATTACCCTGCCTACCAACATTACCTCCATTGAAGAAAGGGCATTTGCCAACAACGACCTAACCAGCGTTATCATTCCTAATAGCGTTACCTCTATTGGGGAGTATGCTTTTTCCTTCAACAGGCTGACCAGTATTACCATTGGGGCTAATGTAGAACTCGGTTATTGTTCATTTGGCGGCGACAGAAGTGTAGACAGAGTAGACTTTGCGAGTACATATTACAATGACAGGGTCGCTGGAACATATGTCCGGCCCGATCCCAATTCTTTTAACTGGACCACTGCTGAGGTTGCTGCGGCTCGAACTCAGGCTGCGGCTGATGCAAAGGCTCAAATCGATGCTTGGGAACAAGTGAAAAAAGAATCCGGTTTTACCGTCGGCGAATTCAGCGACGGCACTTTGGTAATAATCGGCTATACCGTAGGAGTCAAAGATGTAATTATCCCATCAGAAATTGGAGGTAAGACAGTTGCCTATATTGAAACTACGTTTTATGATCTGAATAGTGTTGTTATACCTCCCAGTATTGTTGTTCTCCAACAAAATACATTCAGAGGAACGCCGCAGCGTATTACCATCGGCAGTAATGTACCGATGCATTATCTAGCATTCGATAATTATGATTCAAGCACTAATTTCCAAACGTTTTATGCAAAAAACAAGAGCCGCGCCGGGACATATACATCTAATGAACGCACCCGTAAATGGAAATGGACCAAGTAGTATTTTGCTTTTGGTATCATTATGACTGGTGTCTGGTACAGTTATTCAACAAGGCATAATATTGCATAAATTTTGTTATGCGTTATACCGGAATGCATGCTCTATTTCAAATCTTTAGTTTTTCCAGTTCCCGTGCGTTCATAATAAGCATTTGCAGGCGGTTTTCTATATTGGCAAAGCTTGTGTCCGGATCGTAATCCAGGGGCAATATCTGGATGTTGGGGTATTCTTCTTTCAGGCGCTTTACCACGCCGCGGCCGCAAATGTGGTTGGGCAGGCAGCCGAAGGGCTGGAGTATAACAAAAGAGTGTACGCCGCAGGATGCGTAGTGCAGGATTTCTCCGGGGATAAGCCAGCCTTCTCCGCTTGTAAACGTACGATGCATCACATTGTCGGTTGCCGCAGCCATGTCGCTCAGCCGTGCTGCAGGTTCGTAGAGGGGATGCTGAACCGCTGTTTTTTCCAGTTTGTCCAGGGCGTAGTCGAAAAAGCCGTCTCCTATATAGGTTGTAAGCATATCGCTGAAAGGATACCGTACGCCAAAATCCCTCATCTCCGATATTTTCCGTAAATAGTCGCGGTGGAAGACGTCGATCATCCGGGGAAGGATTACTTCCATGTTGTGCCGCTCTAAATAGTCCTCTACATATAAATTGGAACCTGGATGATAGTTTAGCAGGTATTCCCCAATGATAAATACCAAAGGCTTGCGAATGCTTCGGTCGTAGGGAATTTCGCACATTCCGGAAACGCCTTTTTTATAGGCCTGTACTGCGCCCCGTACGCCTTCTGCGGCAAGGCCGGCGGCAACACCATCTATGGCTGTATTAAAACTGCGCTCCGTTGCACCGGGTACAAGTTCATATGGACGTATCTTGCGGAAAAGATCTTCCAGAATATCCATAATAACTATTCCCCAAACCATGCGCATTTCGAAGGTTACACCAAGCTTAAATCCTGGATACATGTTTTTTGTATCAAGTGTGTCTGTGGTGGCAATGGGAACCTGTGAATAACCTGCTTCATCTAAAGCTTTACGTGCAAGACTGGCGTAGTGAGACAACCGGCAGTCACAGGCATATTTTGCAAGGACAAGTACCACATCTTCGCTCTTATATTGTCCGCTTTCCAGGACAGACAGCCCTTCGCCTATGTTCATTTGAGCAGGGAAACAAATATCGTTATGTACGTATTTTTTGCCGAGTTGTATGGCAGCCTTTCCGCCGAGGGGCAGAGCGGCGACCCGGAAGCCCTGGCGGCGTATTACTGCACTTGCAATTTTGCAAAAGGCAGCGGATACATTGGGGATTAGCAGGGTTTTGTTTTTCCAGTCTGCCCGTGTAAACTTTACAGGATAGGGATCTTTCAGGCCGTGCGTTATATGCCGGGCTTCTTTTGCACGTCGCGTCTTAATTGTCTCGATAAAGGATTTTATCCTGATATTAAGCGGTCCTGCAGCATCTCCTTCGTCGAGTTTCAGAATAAGGGGATCTTTGCCGGAAACAATATTCATCAGCCGGATAATTTCATCGGTCAGAATTGCATCATGACCGCAGCCGAAACTGACTATTTGTACGTATTCAAGGGCAGGATGCCGGGCTGCACAGATGGCTCCGGACAGCATCCGTGCATGAAAGTTATTCGTAATCTCGATGCGTGTGTATTTTAACTCTGTCATGTTTATATCCGGCAGAGAATCCACTGTCAGAACGGGAATACCAAGCCGTGTAAAATAGCCGGACAGTGCGTGGTTTACAAGCTCATCATTGTGATAGGGACGCCCGGCCAGAACCACAGCAAACTTCCCTTCTTTTTCGGCCTGTGCGATAATGTGCCGCGCCTTGCCGGTCAGTTCTCTGCGAAATGCTGCGAGAGCCTCATCTGCCTGACTTATGGCTTTGCGTGCCAAAGCGGCGGGAATGCCGAATTTGTCACGGACAAAGCTGCATATCTGGCGGTTTCTGTCGTTAATTGTAAACCAGTGGAACATTGGTGTGTCAAAGGGAGTTTCCCAGCGGCGCTGAGGATCGTCGCTGCAGCGAATTACCAGAGGATAACCTTTTACCACAGCACACATATGATCGGACAATGGCTCTGTATTCTCCGATGGCATGCGGATAAGCATCGGCATAAAAATCCTGTCAACCTTTTTATCAATTAAATCGCGGATATGGCCGTGAGCAAGTTTTGCCGGAAAGCACACGGTATCGGAAGAAACAAAGTGCAGCCCTTTTTCAAACAAACTGCGGCTGGACTTGCGGGAGACAACCGGTGTAAAGCCCAGAGTGCGCCAGAATGTTGTCCAGAAAGGCATACTGTTCCAGAATTCAAGAACTCGCGGAAGGCCTATGGTAATATTGCGTTTTGGCAGAAGGGGCGTTATCGGTATTCCATGCCGGGATTCGGCAGAATCGCGGTTCCCTTCCGTATAATCGCGGAAAAGAAGCGCCTCCCGCGTTTTCATAAGGTCCGGAATAGCCTGCATTTTTCCGGTAATTTTTTTTATTGTTTCACGCACAGAAGAACTCTGTTCTTCGCCGATAACTTCGCCGCGCTCACAACGGTTGCCGGTAATAAAAGTTCCTCCGCCGGAGAATTTTATAAGCGTACGGCTACAGTTATTGCTGCAGAAAGGACACACGCAATTCGATACCTGTGTGTAATCAAAATCTTTCAGAGCTTCCAGACCGATAAAGTTTGATACAAAGGGAGCTGCCAGCCCTTCCACATACTTTTTTGTCAGAAGTGCAATTCCAATTGCCCCCATTTCACCGGGATACGGTGCGCGTATAATGGTTTTTCCCGTGTACTGTTCCAGGGCACGGAGAACGGCGTCATTTCTAAAAGTACCGCCCTGCACCACAATCTTGTCGCCAAGGCTGGAAAAATTGGAGATGCGTACTACTTTGGTAAAAACATTTTCGATGATGGAACGGCACAGACCAGCCATTATATCGTCGGGCTCTTTTCCGTTTTTTTGTTCGGTAATGATGCAGCTGTTCATAAATACCGTGCAGCGGCTTCCGAGTTCTGCAGGATTCTTTGCACGAAACGCAGCCTCGGCGATGTTTTCGACAGAAATACCGAGGTTTTTTGCAAAGTTTTCCAGGAACGAACCGCAGCCTGCAGAGCAGGCCTCATTCAGCGTGATTCCTGTAACTATATCGCGTGACAGGGTGATGGCTTTCATATCCTGACCGCCTATATCGAGGATAAAACTCACACCCGGCGCATATTTCAATGCAGCTGCTGCATGGGAAACAGTTTCCACCGTGTGATAATCCGCACCAAGAGCTTTTGCAAAGAGGGCTTCTCCGTAACCCGTTGTTCCAACGGCGATTATTTCAAGCTTTATCCCAAGCTGCCGGTATTTTTCGCCGAGATCCAGAAGCGCCTTGCGGATAACACGGAGAGGTTCACCGGCATTACCTGCATAAAATATCTCAACAACATTTTCTTCTTCATCAATGAGGATGAACTTGGTTGTTGTAGAACCCGCATCTATGCCGCAGTATGCCCTTAATGTGGAGCCTGCCGCAAGGCTGAGTTTGGGCGGCAGCGGCAGCTTATGGTGTTCCTCAAAGGCAGTTCTGTCCGCTGCCGAAACAAAATAGTATTTTTTCTTGTCGGGACCGTCGTCGGGAATACCTTCCCGGAAAGAAGATAGTGCATTCAGAGCCTGTTCGGGAACAAAGCCACTGGGTGTATCGGCAAACATTTCACCCAACGAAAGCGCTGCCCCGTGAGCCACCAGAGTTTCCGGGCCGTTGGGGCGGATAATATCCTCCGTACCCAGTCCCAGCCGTTCAGCGAACACGCGGATAAGTGTAGGGTTAAATGTTAAGGGGCCGCCTTCAAAAATAATGGGAGGTTTTAGTTCCAGTCCCTGGGCCAGACCGCCTATGGTCTGCTTTGCAATTGCATGGAAAGCAGAAAGAGCTATATCCTCTTTCACGACACCTTGATTCAGCAGCGGCTGAATATCTGTTTTGGCGAACACGCCGCAACGGCCGGAAACATCATAGACGTGAGAACCCTTTGATGCATAGACCTCAAATTCTTCAACAGGAATCTTTAAAAGATGCGCTACTTCGTCGATAAAAGCTCCGGTGCCCCCTGCGCAGCTTCCGTTCATACGCATATCCGAAGCAACCAGTTTATACGAAGCCGGATCATGGTAGAAAAACACAATTTTTGCATCCTGCCCGCCCAGTTCCACGGCGACTCGCGTGTGCGGGTAAAAAAATTTTACAGCAAGGGAGTTGGCCACAACTTCCTGAATGTATGCAGCGTTAATAAGGTCAGCCACTGTCCTGCCCCCGGAACCACATACCGCAACACGGAACTTTGCTCCTGAAAATTCAGAGAGAGCCTCGGCGATAAGTTCGCCGGCTGTTTCGCACTGACGTGCGTTATGGCGCCTGTAACGCCGCAGAAGCAGTGCTGAACTGCGGGAATCTACTGCGGCTATTTTTGCTGTTGTGGATCCTACATCTACGCCAAGCCAGATACTCGGAACCGTTTCATTCATGAAACACCACGGTACTATGCGATCTTTTGAAAACTAATTACTTCCGGCGGTTCAGATTTTTCTACGGTGTCCTGGGTGATAATCACCTTTTTGCTGCCTTCCATGGAAGGAATTTCAAACATTATATCCGTCATAAGC
>WRIB01000057.1 GCA_009782955.1 Treponema sp.
TGATTGTTGTATCAAAAATGGATTTGCAGGATGTTGGGAATGCCCAGACTTTTCTTGTGATAAAGATATGTTTAACGAAGAACACCTGCGGTTAAAAACATTTGTAAAATGTATCAAAAAGGATGGTATTGAAAAATTTTCAGAATACATATTACGTAATATAAAAAATGGTATTGTTTATCACAGAAATGGGTATAAGGGTGATTATGATCTGGATACAGAAGAGGCAATACTAAATTTATTAAGAAATGGTAAATGAATTTTGTATATAATAATGAAAAATCAACGGCTGGCGAAATTTTACTAGCAAAGAATTTTCACCCGGATATTTTTTCTCTTCTGCTTATTATTTCCGCCAGAACATTGTTTAATTGTCCGTCTTTTTTAATGGCGGCGATTTTCTTGAAATACAAACCGTATTGTTTGTCCATTATATCTACATGGGATGATATCCAGTCCTTGAGGAAATCTGCGAAATTACTGAGGGATAATATTTTACCTGCGTTAAACTCGTTTACACTCTTGACCACAGCAAACTTAAATTTGTCATGAGCCATTTTATGTTCTACATAACCCCAAAAATTTGTCGCAAGCATGCATTCTTCTTCCGTCACAAAATGATCAGCTATATATTGTTTCGCTTGTTGGATTACTCCCTGAAAATAGGCGTGTTCTTCATCTGCATTTCCGGTCGCATGATTGAACAAATCATTAACAAAATTAAGAAGCCCTTTGTGTTGATCGTCCAGAAGTTTTATTCCCACCGAATATTTGTCGGACCATGTAACGTAGTTTACCTTTTTCTCAATCATAATACAACAGTTATACAGCAAACGAATGATATTGTCAATATAAAAATTCACTGTTTTTGTTTGACAAAGATGAGTTAGTTTACTATACTTAAATTCGGTAATTATTTAAGGAAGAATTTATGATTAACAAATATATATTACTAATTTCGTTAACATTTTTTCTTTTTAGCTGTACAAGCGTTTCTAGATCTTACGACTCATTTGCCTCTGATGCAGAAGCAGAATTTTCAGAATTTCGTCGGGAAAGAAACAATAGTGAAACAAATTTTACAATTTCTGATAAAGGATTAAACAGAGAACAAATAGATACTATTTTATCAACCAAATTTCCGCCAGAGCATACAGTTTCAATGGCAATTATGTTTTTATATAGATTTAATACATATAGTCCCAACAATGATGGATTGTCCTTTTATATAATGGATCAAGGAAAAAATATAAATAAAATTGAAAAATTTGTTCCAATACACAGGGTATTTGTTCCGCAAAGAATAACATTTGAATTAATACAGGATTTGGGTATCAGGAGTTTATGTGAATACACATTAATATTTTATAGTTATTCAAATAGGTCAATGACTTTTTCACAATGGCTTAGTGGAGAATTTAAATTTGAATCAGATATAGAATTTTCACTAATTGATAATCGGACCACTGCAATAATTGCGTCAGATAGATTGAAATCAAGTATAATAAAAAAAGGACGAAGTAATAAAGATATAGAAGAAGCAGAAAAAGAAATTTATGCTTTACAGGCAACGTTATTGGCAGAAAAATTGAACGATTTATTTAGTAAATAAAAACGGAAATATAATAATAGCATATAACATAAATGCGCTATTCACACGGTATATTCCAGCCCGCCAGTTGCCCTGTGGTTTGTCGCGATGGCCTCATGGGGCAGGCTGGAACTTCGTATACAGCCGGACGTTACCTGTACAAATTTTCCAACAAAGCTGTTGCATGGCGCTTAACTATGGGAGGAAAATCCAGTGCAGTAAAGGCACGCAAGAGGCGTACTCCTGCATCTGCCAGGGGAGGGCCGGAAAAACGCGCCAAATCCCTGGTGGCAGTGGCAGCGGCCATAAGAGCACTGGGATCCATTGCGGGGTTATCCGGCGCCATAAGGTAAGTAAAGGCCCGGACTGCATCTCCGGAAGGATCCACTCCAATACGACCCAATGCTTCGCAGCAGGCTTTCAGGATTTCCGGATCTTCATAGGTACCTGCCGCAGCGCCGGAGGTAAACTTATGGGCAAAGAGATTGGCCAAAAACGGAACAGTTTCCCGCGAGCCCATATAGCCAAGCTGCCGGATACATTCAGCTCGTTCCAGAATCTGTACCTGGGGCCGGAAAGGAGAATATGTGGGAGCCAGTGAAATACTGGCCACTTCCATCAGATAAGCCACATATTCGGACTCTTTCTCTCCAATTTCACCGGACTTGATTGCGGCAGCAATTTCATCATGCATGGATATTACAACTGCCGGATCAAAACGGGTAGGAGCATTCGCCCAACTCGATGGCGGCGGATGTCCCAGGCCGTAGGTTCCTTCCGGGTCAGGCCCGTACATGGAACGTGGTACATTTCTCCTGCGTTCCTCGACATGGTAAGCGTGGAGGAAATGGTCGGTACCGGCAGAATAAAGATAACCTTCGTCGCTAAATGCAGGGATTGCCGCCGCTCCGGTAATACGGAGTATCCATAAACGCCGGCCGTCGGATTCTCTGAATCCCGTAACACCTTTTGCAGAAAGAGCATAAACTCCCCGGTCGTCAAACTGTATACCTGCCCAATACGGTTCCAGGTTTCCGCCTCCGCGTTCGGCAGCAGTTTCGTGGGAGTTTTCTGTCCATTCTACTTTCCCATCAGGAGTAGAAAGAAGCTGGACACGGCCGTCACGAAGGATTACCGCTACCTTGTCTCCATAACCTGCCGCCGCTACCGGAGTTTGGGAAAGAGCCGGCTGGGATTGGCTTGCCAATTTATTGTTATTATCACGGTATACCCTGTCTAAGGCTCCATTGGCATAAAAAAGGAAAAACGAATCTTTTCCCTCCGAAAGCTGGAGGGGAACAATGTGAAGAGGTTTTGAATTGAGCTGAAATTGTTCAACGGTGCTAAAGTGGTTTACCAGTGTAAATTTATTGTTATCCAGTACCATGGCAAGTCCGCCCCGGTGATCCAATACCGGTTTTACAAAAATCGGGCTTTCCAAATCTTTGGACCACAGGGAATAACCCGATGCAGTCCGGCAATAAAGTTTTGATCCGCAGGGAATAAAGAGCCTGTCATCCCATCCCACAACAATTGGAGCGGTAATCGGCGTTCCAAGGTTTAGTTTCCATAATTCTCTGCCCACCCGGTTTATTGCGATTACTGTTCCGCCAACGGTACAGACATAGGTGGTACCTTCCTGGGATCTGGTGGAATAGGGAGTAAGTTTTTCTACGGTATGGTATGTCCACAGCCAATTTCCGAAGCGGCTGTAGGATTTAACATCCCCTTCTTCCAGAACCACTACTGCCGATTCTGCCTGAAGAGTGGGAAGGCCGACTACAGTTCCCTTAAGATCCTGTTCCCAGGCCGGATTGGCGCTTACCGGCGGCTCTCTGTTTTGGGCAGGAAGGGAGAGGATAATGGCTGTAAATAACAGCGCAATACTTATCTTGGTTTTCATTGCATATAATATAACAATATTTTCCGGTACTCTGCAATTGTTGCTGCACGGACTATTTTTTCCCGCAGCGCCGCTCCGCCGCTTATACCGGGAAGACCCATGACACCCTTTGTATAAGAGCAGAACTGTTTACGCATTTCCAGACAGGCACGCTTTTCTCCCAAATCCTCCGCAAGCATTTCCAGGTGCTGCAGGGCAATACCCAACTTTTCGGCTGCTTCCGGAGCTGTCCAGGTTCCGGTGTCAAGGAACGATTTAGTTGCAGAAAAAATAAAAGGGTTCCCCATGGCTCCCCTGGCAAACATTACCGCGGCACAGCCGGTTTCTGTAAGCATATTCCGGGCATCTTCCGGTGTATAAAGATCGCCGGAGCCTGTAACCGGAACCGGTAAAACAGATGCCAGATCTGCAATTAAAGACCAATCACTTTTACCGCCATAGCCCTGGGAGCGGGTTCGAGGATGAAGGCTTACCATAGCCGCCCCGGCTTCTGCGGCTATGCGGGCACATTCATGGTAATTTTTTGATGTATTATCCCACCCGGATCGGATTTTTACCGTTACCGGGATATCTTCCAGGTGTTCTTTGCTGGAACGAACCATAGCTTCAATTGCATGACCAAGCATGGCGGGATCTTTCATCAAGGCAGATCCTGCTCCGGCCTTAATCACTTTTGGAACCGGGCAACCTGCATTCAGGTCTATTGCTTCGGGCCGGAGGGGGGCAAGGAGGGTGCATGCTTTACCTAAAACTTCCGGTTTTGCGCCAAAAAGCTGGATCGAATAGCGTTTTTCTTTTGATCCGCGCTTAATAAGAGCATTGCCGGGCGATTTTATTGCAGTCTGGCTTGTATGGCCGGTGTATTTATCTGTATGACCGGCGTTTGAACCAAGCCCATAATATTGGGGATTGCGGGTCAACGCCTCAGCAGAAACCAGTTCAGTAAACGAAAAATCTGCACCCATTTCGGCGCAGATTGAACGAAAAGCCCTATCAGTATAGCCGGCAACCGGGGCCAAAAAAAGATTACCCGGTAATTCAAGAGAGCCAATTTTTACAGGGTGATATAAACTCACTTATCCGTTGGATAAACCAAAAAAACCATTGGCATTTTCCCAAAGTTGATCCGCCAGTTCTTCATCGTCCATTTCCAGCATTTCCGCCATGAACCGGGCAGTAAGGGGAAGGTATTTCGGCATATTCCGTTTGCCGCGATAGTCTGCAGGAACCATGAAAGGACTTTCGGATTCTATAAGTATACGATCCAGAGGGAGTACATCCAGGGTTTCGTGGAGATTTCGGGCATTCCTATAGGTCAGATTCCCTGCAAATGAGAAAAATAAGTTCAGATCCAGGGCTTTTTTTGCATATTCAGCATCTTCTGAATAACAATGAAGTATGCCGCCTTTTGGGGGCAGTCTGTCTTTCAGGATATCCAGCACATCGTGGCCTGCGTCCCGGTTGTGGATAATTACGGGCATATTAAGTTTGGCAGCGAGGTCAAGTTGGGTAATAAATAGTTCGATTTGGGAGTTTTTGTTTCCGAATTTCCGGTAATAGTCCAAACCGATTTCCCCTATAGCAACAACTCGGGGAAGATGAATGCTCTGTTCAATGGTTTGAAGCCAATCTCTTCCCGGATTCTGGACTTCTGAAGGAGAAACACCCACTGCATGGTAGACATTGTCGGCAGATTTTAAATTTTCGTAAATTGAACCGAAGTCGTGGAGGCTGTTACAGATGGATACCAGTCGGGCAACCTGTGCCTGACGAGCTTCCTGAATAACAATAAGCTGTTCAATAGGGTCATCAACAATGAGCCCTACATGGGCGTGAGTATCGAAGTACTGCATGATTATGTCCAATAGCCAGAATTTGTATTTTTCCAGGATTTATGCCTGGTTATTATTTTTTCCCTTTTATATCTAGTAATTTTATCATTTCAAACCACTGCTGTCAAGGGGAATTTTTAAAATTACGCATACAGCTAATAGATGTCATTATAGCTAATAGTTGTTGATTATTGTCATATTCCTTTTTTTTAGTAAAACAAATATTGGCTGTGAAAACCGATAAAAAAATACGATAAAAAATATCAAAAAGTCAAAATTTCTTGTTGGAGTATACATAATGATACGTATTGCTATCGTAGATGGTCAGGAATCGTACCGGAACTATCTTTATGAGTACCTGTCAAATGAAAATGATTTTGAGGTAGTAGGTTCGGGAGGCGACAGTTATGAAGCAGTAAAGCTTGTGGAGGAACATAAACCGGATATTGTTTTGATGGATATGAATCTTCCTTTGGATGACGGAATAAAAACGGCTTCCCTTATAAAATACCGTTCTCCTCAGACTTCGGTGATTATCAGAGGGGATGGCAAGGAAAGGAGGATTTTTTCTGTTTTTTTCAGCGGTATTTCAGGGTATATCAGCAAACAGGCAAACAGTACGCTAATATGCCATGCGATCAGGGCTGTGTACTACGGCGGGAGCCTTGTTTCTCCGGAATTTATAGTTAAATTCCGGACAATTGCCGTAAATATGGCAGGAAATATTTTAAAAACCAGAGGTGATCTTCGATCTTCTCAGTTTGGGAAAGGAAAACAGAATCCCAAAAAAGCTGCCAGTGATTCCATGATGGAACTACCAAAGACAATTTCTCCTTCTGATATACAAATTATGAGTTATGTCGGCCAGGGTTATACCAATAAGGAAATAGCCGAAAAGCTCTCTCTTACCGAAGGAACGATCCGTAATTATGTTTCTTCGGTATTGCAGAAAACCGGTTTTCGGGACCGTACTCAGGTAGCGATTTATGCGGTAAAGGCCGGGCTATGAACTCCCGGATGCCAGTACAATTAACTGTGGCTTTTATCTATCTGTGCTGTTAAAGCAACTGTTTCCAATTCAGCAAAAAACTGTAGATTGCCTGAATTGTGTATATAATCATCTTTCGGATAATGGCATTTTTGTGTTCGACATTTTTAAACCACGGACTTATGACGAAAAATGGCTTGGCAGAGAAGATATTTCCTATGACATTGTTGATGGTGACAGACGTATTATTCGTTCGACAATAAATCATTATGCCGATACAGTAAAAAAATATATTCAGTATAAAAATAGAATAAAGATTCTGGAAAATGGAACTGAAACGATAAAAGAGGATTTGTTGACAATAAAATATTATGAATATAATGATGTTGTTGACTTATTGGAAAATTCAAAAATAAAAATAAAAGAAGAATTTGGCTATTATGATAAAAGGAGCATTGAATATGGGGATGAAATGATTTTTGTATGTACAAGGTAATCTTCACTTCGGGAATCATCCAGTCCTGATACTTCCCGCAGGATTCTTTGGACTTGTTCAGGAGTACAGCCAGAGTTTTGTACAGAGCAGTCAAGCCCGTATGTTTTCCGGAACTCTTCGTCAGCCGGAAAAAGCGTACCATCTTCCGCCGGGGCGGCAAAGTCCAGGGCTGCTCTGTAGACTTTTGTGATTGTCCCGAACGGAAGACCATGTTTGGCACAGAGTAGCATGGCTCCGGTAATGCGGTCTTCCCTGGCCAGCTTACGCCGCAGATCACGGCCCACACGATGAACCGTATCTCCCAGGAGGCGGTTTTTAAAACGGAAAAGCAGGTCTTCGATATGGCCGGATAAATCATCCCTGCTATAACTGCCGGGGTATTGTGATTGGGGATATTCCTTGACAAGGGCATCGGCTGCTTCGTTCATTACACTGCGGACAATTTGTTCCACACCGGGCAGAGCCAGGACTTCCGGTATGGTAAAAGCTGTTTGATTCGTGCTGAGGGGTCTGTTACCCCGCCCTTCAGGGCGGGGTTGTTGATTAACTTTATTTTTTACAGATGCAGCATAACCCAGATAAGCTCCTGCTGCATGACCAAGGTTATGGATAAAGAGCTTACGATCAACATAAGCGGCAATGGGGTCTACCGGATACAAGGCAGGAATATCCGGTAAAGAACCGCGAAATCCCCGGTTATCTACAATCAATGTTTCGTATTCTTCGGCAAAGAGTTGCAGCGGATCTTCGGCAAGATCGGCGGCCTTCATAATTGGCACCATTTTGCCAATGCTGGTTTCCACCAATCCTACCAGGCGGTTCAGAGGGTACTCCGGCCCAAGTTCTGCGGACAACACCGAACGGAACAAGGCAGGCGCTTCACGGTCATTTTCTGCAATGATAATATTCAAAGGACATCCGGGTGTTGATACACCATTAAGTCCGGTTTCCAACTTTCGGCGTATTGCCAAACCTTTGGCAATAACCGGTATCACTCTGGGCAGGGCATTTTTTCCCACGCTGGTTCCGATAATGTCAGCGTCGGCTACTTCTATTGCCGCTGCTGCCGCATCCCGCCCATCTACCGCCCGTACCGGCCCTATGCGGCGTACTTCATCGGTTTGGCTTTCCCGTTTTATAACTACCGTGTAGTATTGTTTTTGATTAAGGAATTTAACCAGACCTTCATCAATATCAATAAAAACCACTTCCCAACCGGCACGGAAGAAAATCTGCCCTATAAATGAACGGCCTATGTTACCGGCACCGAATTGTACGAGTTTCACATTAATCTACTTTTCATAATGGAACTTAAAAGAAATATACACTATTTGGTCTTTTTCGATTGAGTAAATAATTCTATGTTCACTGTCTATTCTTCTGGACCAATATCCATGTAAATTTGCTTTAAGCGGTTCAGGTTTCCCTATTCCTTCATAGGGGTTTTTATCAATGTCTTTTATAAGCATGTTTATTCGTTTTAATTGTTTTTTATCATTTTCTATCCAATATTGATAATCAGTCCACGCCTCATCGGTAAACTTTTTATTCACCTTCGTACAATTTCCTTGTTTTGATTTTTCCTGACTTGTACTGGGCTATGGATTTTTTTAAATGTTCTGCATTGGCCTGATTTGATAATAAATAGTTTGTCTCGGTTAAACTATTGTATTCATCAATAGAAATTAAAACAAGATTTTCATTATTTTTCCGCGTAATGATTAATGGATCATTATCCTGAATGACTTTGTCCATATAGGTTTTTAAATTTTGCCTTAAATCAGTGTATGTAATAGCGTTCATTTTCGATACTCCTCTGTACAATATATTGTACTTCAAATGCTATGTCAACGCGCATACAGAAATAAACACTTTGCGAACCGGGAAAACCATGGTATCCTGTAATTTCAGTGGTATCCAATACACCATTAGGGGGAAACTATGAAGACAGTATGCGGAATTGATTTGGGAACGCAAAGCTGCAAAGTAGTCCTTTACGATTACGAAGCAAAAAAAATCGCTGCCAGTTCCCAGGCTGCAATAGAATTAATAGCAGAAAACGATGGTACACGGGAACAAAAAGCGCAGTGGTACGAGGAAGCGCTAAAAAGCTGTTTTGCAGCTTTACCGGAGGACAGCCGGAAAACCATCGCCGCTATCGGTGTTTCGGGACAACAGCACGGTTTTGTTCCTTTGGATGAAAAGGGAAAACCCCTGTACAACGTTAAACTGTGGTGCGATACATCCACTGCCGCAGAATGTGAAGAAATTACCAAGGCCGCCGGAGGAGAAAACCAGATAATTGCCAGGGCGGGGCTTCCGATGCGTCCCGGCTATACTGCGCCAAAGGTTATGTGGTTAAAAAACCACAAACCCGAAGCATTTAAAGCATTAAGGCACATACTCCTTCCCCATGATTATGTGAATTTCCTTTTAACCGGAACCTGTACTGCGGAATACGGTGATGCATCCGGTACAGCCCTCTTTGATATACGAAAGCGTGAGTGGTCTGTTTTTATTGCAGGGCTTATTGATAAAACGGTAATTGACTGTCTGCCAAAACTCATTAAGAGCGAAGAAAGCGCCGGAACGGTAAGCGCTGAAGCAGCGGCGGCATTTGGAATACCGGCAGGAATTCCCGTGGCATCGGGCGGCGGGGACAATATGATGGGCGCCGTGGGAACCGGTACGGTAAAGGACGGTTTTCTTACCATGAGCCTGGGAACTTCCGGAACCTTGTACGGTTATTCAGACGCTCCTGTAATCGATCCATCCGGAGACCTTGCAGCATTTTGTTCTTCCACCGGCGGCTGGCTTCCCCTGCTTTGTACAATGAACTGTACCGTGGCTACCGAGGAATTTCGCGGCCTTTTTGGCATGGATGTAAAAGCATTTGATGATGTTGCTGCCAAAGCGCCTGTTGGTGCGGAAGGCATTGTACTGCTCCCCTTCTTTAACGGAGAGCGGACACCAAACCTTCCCAACGGCAGAGCCAGTGTTAATGGGATTACTGCGGCAAACTTTAAAAAAGAAAACATTGCCAGAGCTGCTTTGGAATCTGCCATTTTTGGAATGAGGATAGGAATGGAAGGTTTTAACAAGCTTGGTTTTAAAGCAAAGGAAATCCGGCTTATCGGCGGCGGTGCAAAAAGTCCTCTGTGGCAGAATATAGCCGCCAATGTGTGTAAGCTGCCGGTGCGTGTGCCTTCCGGCGGCGAGGCTGCAGCCATGGGCGGGGCGATTCAGGCTTTGTGGTGCCTTGCACATAACGGTCTTTCCGGTATAAGTAAGGCTATCGGTGATCTTTGCGATGAACATGTGGTAACAGAAGGCGCTTTAATAGAGCCGGAAAACGTAGCTGTCGTTGCCTATGATACGGCATATTCAGTTTATTCGGGGTATTTGGGGGCTTTAAGTCCCTTGTACAAATAACACAAACAGAAAATGGAGGAAGATATGGCGGATTTTTATGTTGGAAAGAAAGAGTACTTTCCAAAAATCGGAAAAATAAAATACGAAGGGCCAAAGAGCGATAATCCCCTGGCTTTTAAGTATTTCGATCCTGAAAAACTAATAGGCAAAAAAAAGATGAAAGATCATCTCCGTTTTGCCATTGCCTATTGGCACAGTTTTTGCGGTGATGGTTCAGATCCCTTTGGTTCGGTAACTCATCCCCATCCCTGGGTTGTGGATGCTGCAAATCCTATGGAAGTAGCAGAACATAAGATGGATGCAGCCTTTGAATTCTTTACAAAGCTTGGCGCTCAATTCTACTGTTTCCACGACCGGGATATTGCCCCCGAAGGAGATACTCCTGCAGAAAGCGAGAAGAATCTTTTTGCAATGGTTAAAAAGGCAAAAAAACTTCAAAAAGATACGGGGGTTAAACTCCTCTGGGGTACGGCAAACCTTTTCAGCAATCCGCGCTTTATGAACGGTGCCGCCACCAATCCGGAATTTGGTGTTTTGGCCATTGCTGCCAATCAGGTTAAATCCGCCATTGATGCAACAATAGAATTGGGCGGTCAGGGTTATACTTTTTGGGGAGGCCGTGAAGGATACATGAGCCTTCTTAATACCGACTTAAAGAAAGAAAAAGATCATCTGGGACGCTTCCTGGGTCTTGCAAGGGATTATGCACGCAAGCAGGGATTTAAAGGCGTGTTCTATATTGAACCAAAGCCAATGGAACCCACCAAGCATCAATACGATTATGATGTAGAAACAGTTGCACTCTTTCTTAAAACCTACGGTCTGGATAAAGACTTCAGAATGAACATAGAAGCAAACCATGCAGAGCTTGCGGGTCACGACTTCTACCATGAATTGGAAACCGCCGCCGCCCTTGGACTTTTTGGTTCAGTAGATGCCAACCGCGGTGATTTTATCAATGGCTGGGATACGGATCAATTCCCGTTCAGTTACTACGAAACAGCAATGGCTATGTATGCCATCCTTCGGGCCGGTGGCTTTACCACTGGCGGTCTTAACTTTGATGCCAAAATACGCCGTAACTCAATAGACCCGGCGGATTTATTCCTGGCTCACGTTGGCGGTATGGATGCTTTTGCTGTAGGTTTGGTAATTGCCGATCGTGTTATCAAAGACGGTAAGATTCCCGGCTTTGTTAAAAAACGCTATGCTTCGTACAATTCGGGAGACGGCGCCAAGTTCGAAAAGGGCGAACTTTCGTTCGCAGATCTTGCTAAAATTGGCGGTGAGAAATACGGTAATGCAGGTGTAACATCCGGTAAGCAAGAGTATTTGGAAAATGTATTTAACCAGTACTTGCTAGGCTTGTAACCGGTGTTTTCTTTTTATAGTTTTTTAAAATTTTTACGAATTGAAGCTGTTCCAAATCTTTAGTTTTTTGGAGCAAACTGAGAGTAAAAAAAGAGCTGTTCAATCGAACAGCTCTTTTTATTTGCAGAAAAATAAAAAAATACTTCACTCGCAATAAAAAGATAAAAAAAGCAAAGAAAATATAAATATTACTTGCTTAGTCAACTATCTTTTTTTATATTATTAATATGAATGAGACAGTGAATCAGCGGATTAGAAAGCTGCGAAAAGAGCTTAAGCTTACCCAGAATGAATTTTCTTCTGTTATTACAATTTCTTCGGGACAGCTTGCTTGTATTGAAACAGAAAAACGTGTAGTAAACGATCGTACAATTAAGTTGATTTGTGATTCATTCAAAACAAATAGTGAATGGCTGCGAACAGGTAAAGGTGAAATATTTGTAGAAGATAAAGACAACCGATATAATAAAATAATAGCCCTTTACGACACACTTAAACCCAAGTATCAAGAGTTTATTCTTGATGCAATAAACAGCTTTATAAAAATGCAGGAAAATGAATAGTATTGCAAACCCTAATTTGTCGCTGTGCCTGGCAAATAATTAATCGAATAAACGTATTGATTGACTTAGTGACAAATTAGGGTTTTGTAGATTTACATTCGGCCGCCCATCATTTGCTGCAATGCCTGCGGGTTTTTACCCATCTTTGTCATTTTCTTCATCATGGTGCGCATCTTCTCGAATTTTTTAATCAGTCTGCCGACTTCTGCGACGGAGGTACCGGAACCTTTGGCAATGCGGCTGCGGCGGGAAGGGCCAATAATTAAATGATTGTTTCGTTCTTTGGCTGTCATCGAAGAAAGGATCGCTTCCTGATGTTTAAAATCTTCTTTGTTAATATCATCTTCGCTTATTTGACCCGCCATACCCGGGATCATTTCCAGCATTTTTTGGAGAGAACCCATCTTCTTTACTGAACGAAGCTGGTTCAACCAATCGTCCAGGGTAAAGGTTTCCTTTTCCATTTTTTTCTGAAGTTCAATGGCTTCTTTCTGATCAATTACTTCCTGTGCTTTTTCCACAAGGCTTACAACATCGCCCATACCCAGTATACGGCCGGCAATTCGTTCGGGGTAAAAGGGTTCGAAGTCTTCGGGTTTTTCTCCGGTTCCGACAAACTTAAGGGCTTTGCCGGTAACTGTTTTTAGGGAAAGCGCCGCGCCGCCGCGGGTATCGGAATCAAACTTGGTCAGCACCACTCCGGAAAGTCCGATCTTTTCGTCAAAGGTTTTGGCAATATCAACCGCAGATTGGCCGGTCATAGAATCTGCAACAAGAAGCAGTTCATCGGGTTTTGCGGCATCTTTAAGGCGTATTAATTCCGCCATCATTATTTCGTCAATTTGCAAACGGCCTGTTGTATCGATGATCAGCGTGTCATAAAGATTTTTTTTCGCAAGAGACAGAGCGCCTTTGAAAACTGCCACCGGATCTTTGGCGCCTTCTTCTTTGTAGACCGGTACATCAATCTGGCTTCCCAAAACAGAAAGCTGTTCCACCGCAGCAGGACGTATAAGGTCGCAGGCTGCCAGTAAGGGTTTGCGGCCTTCTTTTTTTAAACGCAGGGCAAGTTTGGCAGAACTTGTTGTTTTTCCCGAACCTTGCAGACCCAGCATTAAAACAGTAGAAATTGTGTCCGGTCCTTTAAGTTTAAGACCTTCACCGCCGCTCCCCCCCAGAAAAGACACAAGCTTGTCGTGAACAATTTTGATAAACTGCTGACCGGGATCTACCGATCGCAGAACTTTTTCTCCCTTTGCTTCTTCTACAGTAGAATTGACAAAGCGTCTGACCACCCTAAGGTTTACATCTGCTTCCAACAGGGCCATCTTAATCGCTTCTACAGCGTCGTCTATATTTCTTTCGGTGATCTGTGACTTACCGGCAATGAACCGGAATGCATCAGAAAACTTTTGGGTTAGTTTGTCCAGCATTGTGCTATAATAGCATAGTGATTTGTTGTATTAAAGCACAAAAAATTTCAATTTATCGGACTGAACGCATCATTTTAAATTTGTTACCTTCAGGTGGGATAAAGAACGCCCATCCATTCCTATGTAGTATTCTTTACCTGTCATTTTTGGCCCTTCCGAAAAATTTTATGGTATACCGTTTTCTGCAGCTAATCCACGATACAATTTCTTCGGAGCTTCCCATGTAGAATCCGCCAAGACAGCCTACAGTGTGAACCAGTACGCTCAGCCTCTTCTGCCGGATATTGTGTTTCTGGTTTGTATGGGAAGCTCTGTATAATTGACTTTTTCCTGCCACAACCGGTATCATTAAACCATTGCGGTCGTCGTATAACGGCATTACCCTAGCTTCCCAAGCTCGTGACGCGGGTTCGACTCCCGTCGACCGCTAAAATCTTTCAAAAGCGAATAGAAGTTGGTGCAAACAATGAAACAATACACAGCAAAAAGAGGCGGGAGTCGAAACTTTTTTGCGGCCCTTGAAAACCAAGCAGGTGCGTAGGTTTGAAAGGGTAAGCGTACAAGGACGTACGCTTAGCAAAAAAGACGGCCTGGAGGTGTGAGACAGGAGTCGAACACCGGAAGGCGACTCCCGTCGACCGCTAAAATCTTTCAAAAGCGAATAGAATTTTCTTTAATTTAGTTGAAAACACGCAATTTAATGGTTTTTCTATCCATGAAGAGATATATTTGATTAATGCGGAAGTAATGATATGGAAACTGTTGCAGCCTTAAACGATTCCGGTATTGCTTTAACCGAAGCCAAACGGCCCGATGAAGCTATTCCGGTGTTTCAAAAGGCATTAAAAATAGAACCAGAAAATCCCTTGCTCTGGTTTAATTTGGGTATAGCTCAGCAGCACATCGGAGATTACGAAGACGCACTGACTAGTTTTCTTAAGGCCCTTAGCATAAATGATTCACTGGACGAAGCATGGCTTTCCATGGGGCTTATTCATTATGAACTAAATCAGTTTGAATTAGCCGAAGATTGTTACCATTTTGCACTCAGCCGGAATGAAAATTCACCAAAAATCTGGAACAATCTGGGGGTTCTTTATTATAATCAACAATTTTATGAAGAAGCCCGCCATTGTTTTGAAGAAGCAGTAGCTTTGGCTCCATTGTATGAAGAAGCTATTTTCAACCTCCGTGATGTATGCCGTGAATTAAAAGACTGGCATGCTGCTGCGGAATTTGAACGAAGTCTTACCCAATTTAACAAACACGGACTTTAACTTATTGAGAATACTTTATATAGCAGAACTGGTAGGTAAAGCCGGAATATTTGCCCTTAAAAAAACCCTTCCGGATCTGAAAAAAGACCGCCAAATTAATTTTACCATTGTATGTGCCGATGGAGCCACAGGCGGAAATGGCCTTGGCCGTCACCATGCCGGATATATCAAAAAACTCGGCGCCGATGCCATTACAACAGGAGACTGCTGTTTTTATAAAAAAGATTTGGTAGAAAACTGGGCGCCCTATGTACTGCGGCCAAGTAACTTAAGTGAAATTCATACAGATGATAATAAAAACAAGCTGCCGGGCTTTGGCTGGTATGTATTTAAAACTTCGATACAGGACGTAAAAGTAGCTGTAGCTGTATTGTTAGGAGCAAGCTTTACCCGTTTTAGGGCAAATAATCCCTTTATCAAATTACCCGCTTTACTGGAAAAGCTCAAAACCCAAACCCCTTTTACCGTGGTGGATTTTCATGCATGGGCGTCCGGAGAAAAAAAATCACTCTTTGCCGCCGCTGCCGGTTCCTGTACCGCAATAATCGGTTCACATAACAAAGTACAAACCGCCGACGAAGAAATCATTGATGGCACTGCAGTAATCTGCGATGCAGGCAGAACCGGCAGCACCGAGTCGGTCGGCGGCAATAATATTGCATCACGAATTCAGGAATATCGCACAGGAATTCCCGACTGGACCCGGGAAGCCTGGGACAAATGTGAAGTTCAGGGAGTAATTGTCGAAGCGGACGGCAAGGGCAAGGCGCTTTCCATTGAACGTATACGTATACCGGTAGCTACTTCTTCACTTTCTTAAAAGCTGCCAATTCCCATTCCATGGCATTTATTGCCGACAGGTATGCCTTAATCGAAGATTCAATTACATCGGTAGAAACACCATGGCCATTGTAGTACCGGTCTTCCCAGCGAATTCTGACCATGGTTTCGCCCTGGCTTGAAGAACCGCCGGTTATGGCGCCGATTTCGTAGAGTTCCAATTCCGGTTCTTTGCCGATAATTTGATTAATTGCTTTATATATTGCATCAATAGGTCCATCCCCCAACGAAACCAATTTTTTGGATTTTCCGTCTTTATATTTCAACCGTATGGTGCCGGTGGCGCCCAGTGCGCTGCCTGTATTTACTGCCCAGTGGTCGAGGTTCCACGTTTCCGGCACTGTAGCGGAAGCGCCTCTGGCCAGCGCTTCTATGTCCCGGTCATTAACGATTTTCTTTTTATCGGCAAGCAGCTTAAATTCAATAAAAATTTTTTCCAGGGTATCGTTATCAACATTAAAACCCAGCCACTTAAGGCGTTCTTCAAAAGCATGCCGGCCGGAATGTTTACCTACCACCATTTGATTTTTGGAAATTCCCACCGATTCAGGAGTCATTATTTCGTAGGTTTCCCTTTTAGCTATTACTCCGTGCTGATGTATTCCTGCTTCGTGGACAAAAGCATTTTCTCCCACAATAGGTTTATTCGGTTGAACTTTTATCCCTGTTACCTGACTTACAAGACGGCTGGTACTGTGAATTTGAGTAGTGTTAATCCGGGTTTCTATGTTCAGGACATTTTTACGTACTTTTATTGCCATAATAATTTCTTCCAGGGATGCATTTCCTGCCCGTTCTCCTATGCCATTAATCGTACACTCAACCTGATCCGCACCGGCGGTAATTGCCGACAGGCTGTTGGCAACTGCCAAACCTAAATCGTTATGACAATGAACCGAAAGTTTTACTCTTTCTATTCCCGGCGTATTCTTCCTTATATAACTGATCCGTTTTCCGAATTCATCCGGCAAAGCATAGCCAACCGTATCGGGGAAGCATACGGTAAGAGCGCCGGCTTTGATCGCTTCGCCAAAAACCATACACACAAAATCAGGATCACTGCGGAAGGCATCTTCCGCCGAAAACTCAACATCGTTGCAATATTTTTTTGCATAAAGTACTGCTGATACCGCCTGTTTAAGCACTTCGTCCCTGGTCATTTTAAGTTTCCACTTCATGTGAATGGGACTGGTGGCAATAAAAACATGAAGGCGGGGATGATAGGCTTTTTTTAATGCCGCCCATCCGGCATCAATATCTTTTTCCAAAGCGCGGCACAGTCCTGCCACTGTGCAGTCTTTGATAATAGCGGCAATACCCCGGACCGATTCCAGGTCACCAGGGCTGGATGCGGGAAACCCGGCTTCGATCACATCAACGCCAAGTTTTTCCAGTTTACGGGCTACTTCAAGTTTTTCGCCGGGGTTCATCGAACAGAGCGGAGCCTGTTCTCCATCCCGTAAGGTGGTATCAAGGATCAGTATTTTTCTGGTATGTGCTGTTGTTTTCCCCGGCATTACAATTCTCAAATATCGTGCACTGACAGAACCCTGGTCCCCCGTTCCAGCGCGACAAGACCGGTTCTGGCCAATTCCAGTACCTTATACGGAGAAAGGAGCATGAGCAGCCCATTTAGTTTTTCCATATCCCCTGTAGCTTCTATGGTAATTGTAGAAGCAGAAACATCAATCACCCTGGATCTGAAGATTCCCGCAATCTGAATTACCGCAGGCCGTGTTTTTTCATCGGCGCCGACTTTAACCAGCATAATTTCACGCCGTATACAGGAAACATTTTCCAGTTCACGGATAGCAATTACATCCACAAGTTTGCCTAACTGTTTAATAATCTGTTCCAGTACCGCATTGTCTCCGGTAACAGCAATGGTCATACGCGAAATGGAAGGATCGGTAGTTTCACCGACAGTAAGGCTGTCTATATTAAACCCCCTGCGGGCAAAAAGGCCGGATACCCTGCTTAGTGTACCGGCTCTGTTTTCAACAAGGACAGATACTACATGGGTACGTTCAGAATGCGATTGATGTAAAGATGGTTTTTTCTGCTTCATCTAATCTTCTACTTTCATACCGTACAGTATCATAATTTCGGGACGATATTCAAAATGCATGGTATCAAAGAGAGGCCACTTACCTCCCCAGCAAAAACCATATCTTTCAAAAATTTTTACAACAGCCATGGGAGGATGATATCGTCCTTCGTAGGGTACTTTATACCATTCAGGGTTATCATCATCCGAAGTCCATTGCCAGTATGTAGCCAGGCCCTGTAATTTCTTTGGCAATATATCAATGGCTACTCCATAAGAGTGATAACTCCTGCTTACCGTTGCAGCAACATTACGCCAGTTAAAAGCGCCGATAGAACCTATATTGCTTAAAAAATCCCGTATTTCCGTATCGGTTTTCGCCGCTTCCATAACCAAAGCATTAATCTTTAAAAGGCGATCTTTTAAATCTATGTGAACATCAAAATTGCTTCCAAAAAAATTAATCCGTACCATTTTGGCTACAGCTTCATTTCTGGTAGTTGCCTGCCACAGGGTATCAAAAAAGTCCGGATTCCGCTTTGGCGGGTTTGCCCTGCGATTGGACAGTACATTCCGTAGCCTTTCCGCCTGTTCACCCTCCGGCTCCTTCCAGGGGGGAAGTTCGGCAGGGTAATTATAAAAGGATTGCCGTGCCCAGGAACTGACATTATTTCGCTCTGTTTCGGGAAGCAGGCGGCCTTCTGCATAGAAAAACCATTTGCCCCTTAGCAGCACCGCCCAGTCTCCATTCCTCTCTTCTACCCGGCTTATTGCTTGAGGAAAGGCGGCGGCATAGGCCTTCATTACCTGCTCGGCGGTTGGTTGAAAAAAATTCTGACTAAAACCAGGAAAAACAGGCAGGAAAACAAAAATTATGCCAATATAAGCAAATTTTAAAAAAAATAACCGCATAGGCGAATAATAGAACAATCCTTACTTGACGACAAGGGCAAAAAAAGGTACTGTTCAAGTAGCCTATTTATTAACGGCTAATGATATGGCTTGCCCGGAAGCCCGGAATAAGCGCCCAAACACTGCAAGTGTGCTAATCACTGCAGGTGATATAACTACTATTGGTGGTTGGTAGCTTTTTCCTTGGATAGTGCTTTAGGTTTATCCATCCGGGAGAAGGAATTTTTTCAATGGCTAAGAAATTGTATGTCGGTAATCTTTCGTACAATACCACCGAAGATGGTCTTCGTAACCTGTTTTCAGGTTTTGGTACTGTAGCGTCTGTCAAAATCATCTTTGACCGTGAATCTGGCAACTCTAAGGGATTCGGCTTTATCGAAATGGGTACCGATGAAGAAGCTGCCGCGGCCATT
>WRIB01000058.1 GCA_009782955.1 Treponema sp.
AATAACCCAAAGTACAATGCCAAGAATGTACAAACTGCAAGAAAAAACAGACTGGCTTATATTGATTACCTGTATTCAAAAGCCAGAGAAAATGGGATAGTTCCCTTTTATTGGGAACCAGGGGTATATGATCCTAATACTAATTTTGCCGATTTTACTCTGATTAACCGCAATAACGGCCGTCCGAATTCAGAAGAAAGCGCAGAGGTTATCAAGCACATGATCGATGCAACAAAAAGGTAAAATTATTAGAGTTGTTCGGAAACTTCAGTTTCTTGCTATTGACAGAATGCCTTCTTCAGAAAATCCAAATCCAGTTCAGGATAAACAGGAAAACGATCCAGCAATTTTTTTACCCGTTCATGGGCTTCTGATTTTGCCGTTTCAGACATTACATATTTGGCCTTGCTGGTTTTGGACGGATCCCTGGAGTCCTGAGCCGGATTTGCATTTTTTAGTACCAGAGCGATAATCCCGGCAATTTCTTCCATTTCTGCCTTTCCCATTCCCAGAGTAGTCATCGCAGCTGTTCCTATTCGGAGTCCTGAAGTATACCACGGGCCGTTTGGATCGTTTGGAATACTGTTTCTGTTTACGGTAATGTTGCATTCATGAAGGGCGCTTTCAGCCTGCCTGCCGGTTAAGCGTCCTTCCTTCTTTTCCAGTTCATTTACATTTACAAGGATCAGGTGGTTATCGGTACCTCCGGTAAGGATCGTTAAGCCGTTGTTTATACATGCAGCTGCCAAAGCCTGGCAGTTTTCTACTATGCGTTGTGCATAAGAACAAAATTCCGGTTTGGCAGCTTCTTTAAAAGCTACAGCTTTGGACGCTATTACATGGGGCAGTGGGCCGCCCATGGTTAAGGGACAACCCTTGTCCAGCGCTTCGGCAAATTCTTTTTTTGCAAGAACAAGTCCTGCCCGGGGCCCGCGCAGGGTTTTATGGGTTGTTGTAGTTACCACATGGGCATTAAGGACAGGATCATAATCGCCTGTAAATACCTTTCCTGCTACAAGACCTGCATAATGAGCCATGTCTACCATGAACACCGCCCCAGCCTTGTCGGCAATTTCCCTAAGACGCTTACAGTCGATTTTACGCGGATAGGCGGAGTAGCCTGTTAAAAGTATTAACGGCTTTATTTCCAAAGCCTGTTTTTCAATTTCGTCGTAATCCAGCATCCCTGTTTTGGAAGAAACCGAATAACTGTATACATCAAACATACGGCTGGAAAGATTGTAACGGTAACCATGGGTCAGATGGCCTCCGGAATAATAATCCAAACCCAAAAGCTTTTGGTTGCCGAGTTTTTGTTTAAGCTCTTTCCATTGAACATCGGAAAGTTTGTAGAGGTTGGTTTCACCCAATTCCGCCAATGCCGGATTTTCCACCTTTGCCGTCAGAATTGCCCAATAGGCCAGCACATTGGCGTCTGCTCCGCAGTGGGGCTGAACATTGGCATACTCGGCTCCGAATAGCTTACAGGCTTCTTCGGCAGCGGCCGATTCCACAGCGTCAACATTTTCGTTTCCCGCATAAAAACGGTGATTTGGCATACCTTCGGCATATTTGTCGGTAAAAAGATTTCCCATGGTAAGCTGTACCGGCATTGAACAATAGTTTTCGCTGGCAATAAGTTTTATGCGGCATCGCTGATTTTCCAGTTCTTTTACAATAAAGGCGGCAATTTCAGGAGCAACCCGGGCAGTTTCGGTAAGATTGCAGAGATAAGCCAGAAAAGCTGTGTTTATGTCTTCTGGTTTTGTAGTAGCAAGATAATCATTTACAGGATTCATGATCAATTGTACCCGGAAAGGCCGTTAAGGGACAAGACGAATATTATTAAATTTCCGCTATTGCCCTTTGCGTCATGCTGTCGCAGCGTTCATTGTAGACATTTCCCGCATGGCCTCGTACCCATTTCCAGTTAACGCCTATTTCTATATTAAGTGCATCCAGTTCCAGCCAAAGGTCCTGATTTTTTACCGGTTTTTTATCGCTTGTTTTCCAGGCATTCCGCTTCCATTTAGTGATCCATTCGGTAATGCCCTTTTGAACATATTGGGAATCGGTGTGAACCGTAACGTGCTTGGACAGTTCGGTTTTTTCTTTATAAGCCTTAAGGGCGGAAATTACAGCAAGAAGTTCCATGCGGTTATTGGTTGTGTTTTTTTCCCCGCCCCATTGTTCCGCTACGATTGAGTCACCCTGGAAGGTATTTTGAACCATTACATAAGCCCAGCCGCCTGGACCCGGATTTCCCGAACAGCCTCCGTCGGTGTAAATATCCAACGCCAATGAATCTACCTAATACCGTGTAACGCGTTCCCATGTGCCCGATTTTGCGGATGCAAAAAGAGCGTCCAGAACGGCCATGTTGGCGATTGCGTCTGATATTGGTGTAGGAGCTTCGGTGTGTTTATCTGCCACGGCCAGTGCGAAAGCGTCGAATTGCAGCAGATATTGATCGGCGATTTCCGTTTCAATGGTACGCTGACCAACGCCGGTGCTTACATGAATACGTCCCGGATAATCACCGTACATGTTAAAGGGAACTTCAACCGCCAGGGTACCTCCGGTTCCCACCGCCCGTACCCGCTGCCAGGGGAACAATTGAGTGCTTACGGTAAATGTGGATACACGGCCGTCTCCGAAATCCAAGAGAGCCGAAGAATAAATATCAGTTTTAAAAACAGGATCACATTTGATGGTTGAGACAACCTGTACCGGTTCCGACTGCATTAGAAGCCGGGCGGAGGACACGGTATAACATCCAATGTCAAGAAGCCCTCCGCCGCCCGTTTCCGGAATGTTGCGGATATTCTTTGGATCTTTGTTGTCGTAGGAAAAAATTCCGGCAGTAGTCATTACGGTTCCAAGCTCGCCTGATTTGACAATTTCCGCTGCCCGGATCCACTGCGGATGGAAACGGTACATAAAGGCTTCCATTAATAGAACGCCCTTTTTCTTACAGTACTCCGCCGCTTCCGCCGCTTCCTTTGCGTTCATGCCTAAAGGTTTTTCGCAAAGAATTGGTTTTCCCGCATCGGCTGATTTTTTGATGTATTCAAGATGAAGGTTATTGGGCAGGGGGCAAAAAACAAAATCAATGTTCGGGTCAGCCAGGAGTTCTTCGTAAGAACCGTAGGATTTTTCAAAACCCCATTTTTTGGCATAGTTCTTGGCCGCTTCTAAATTTCTTGATGCTATACCGTAAGGTTCAACAAGCAACGATGATGCAAGCGGCGCAGCAATACGCAGAGAATAATGCCTTGAGCAGCCCAAAACACCCATTCGCAGTTTATTCATATCAATTCTCCAACCGTTCATTCTCCAATTGCCGCCATGGACGGCGGTGTGACCGTTGCTTTAGATTGAGTTTTTTCATAGAAAAAACTCAATAGAACAAAACGGCAAGGTATACTCAACCGAGCTGCATAGCAGCGAAGGTTCCCCTCTTGATGCCGTTTTGTTCTAGGCCCACTTAATCAGGCCGGTTCTGAAGTGATGTACCAACGCTTCATGCTTGGGAAGAATACGGACGGTATGTCCCTGCTGGCCCGTGTCAGCACATTCAATGCGGACCTGGTATATCCAGGTGTTTCCTTCCTGATTTAAGGCTTTCATTTCAGCACAGTGTGCATTGTCAATATCCCTGCTTTGATTGGAAACTGCGCCATGGTATAACTCAACCAGCACTTCTTCCGGCGAAAGACCTGCCAGTTCTATATGAGCGGTAACGGTGAGAGAATCGCCGCGCTGCATAACCGGCCTTGCATTGGATTCAACTTTCGAAATTTTCAGGCTGTCCCAGGCGCTTTTTATTTTATGAATATATTCTGCCAGTGCTTTGGATTCAGCGTAATCGTCCTTGGTAATGCGGCGGTAATTTTTAAGCGCCGGGAAATAGAACATGTTGGAATAATCCATAAGCATGCGATGGCTTGACATGGAGTGTCCTATTTCCTTCATGCAGGTCTTCATTCGTTTGATCCATTCCCTGGGCAGATTGTCGCGGCCTCTCTGATAGAAGAGGGGAATAATATCCCGTTCAAGAAGATCATAGAGGGCTTTGCTTTCTATATCATCCTGAAGCTGGTTATCTGCATATTGTTCGCCATGGCCAATGGCCCAGCCCACATTGGGGTTATAGGCTTCGTCCCACCAGCCGTCAAGAATTGAACAGTTCAAGACGCCATTCATCGAAGCCTTCATACCGCTGGTGCCGGAAGCTTCCATGGGACGTCTTGGCGTATTAAGCCACACATCGGCGCCGGAAGTAAGATAACGGGCTACTGTAATGTCGTAGTTTTCGATAAATACAATCCTGCTTTGAACGTCATTTTTTTCTGCAAAGTGAATTATCTCGCGGATTAATTCTTTTCCTGGCATGTCCATGGGATGTGCCTTGCCGGCAAAAATAAGCTGAATGGGCCGTTCGTTGTCTTTAAGGAGACGGATAAGCCGTTCCGGATCACGAAGGAGCAGGTTGCCGCGTTTGTAGGTGGCAAAACGGCGGGCAAAGGCGATGGTAAGGATGTACGGAGAAAGAGCATCTTCCGCCTGTTGGATACGGCGTTCCACTGCACCGGTCCTTATCAGGTGAGCCCTGATACGGTCGCGTGCAAAGGCAACAAGCCGTTCACGACGCCGTTCGTGTGTGCGCCATAGCTCTTCGTCAGATATTCTGTCCATTCGATCCCAGATTGAAAGGTCTGTTGGCTCATCTTCAAAGTGAGGGCCGAAGTAACGGTCCAGGAGATCCTGCATGCCGCTGGAAACCCAGGTCTTGGGATGAACTCCGTTGGTTACATGGTGAATTGGTATTTCTTCCAGAGGAAGGCCGGGCCAAAGGCCTTGCCACATTTCCCTGGAAACCACCCCATGAAGTGCAGCCACACCATTTGCATAAGCGGCGCATTTAAGAGCAAGAACCGTCATACAAAAACTTTCATGTTCATCATCAGGCCGTTCGCGTCCAAGGTTAAGAAAATCTTTCCAGGAAATACCCAGGATACCAGGCCAGTTTTTAAAATACTTTTCCAGAAGAACAATATCAAAGCGTTCATTTCCTGCGGGAACCGGCGTATGAGTTGTAAAAATATTGGTGGGCCAAACCGCTTCCAAAGCTTCATAAAAGTTAAAGCTCTTTTCGATCATGATCTCCCGGATCCGTTCCAAACCCAAAAATGCTGCATGGCCTTCGTTCATGTGACATGCCGCAGGGTTTATTCCCAGAGCGCGGAGAGCGCGAATACCGCCGATACCAAGCAATATTTCCTGGCGTATACGGGTTTCTTTGTCTCCGCCATAAAGAGCAGCAGTAACATTCCGTATATCCGGGGCGTTTTCTTCTATATTAGTATCCAGCAGGAACAGTGAACTGCGGCCTACTTTTACTTCCCAAATTTGGGCAGTTGCTTCTCTTCCCGCCATATCTACGGTAATTTTAAGAGCATTACCGTTTTTATCACACTTGAGTTCGACCGGCATATTGTACCAGTCGTTTTCCGGATAACTTTCCTGCTGGAACCCGTCGGCATTAAGTACCTGGGTAAAGTAACCCTGCCGGTAAAGAAGTCCTATGCCAACCAAAGGCAGGCCCATGTCGGAAGAAGTCTTCATGTGATCGCCGGAAAGTATTCCCAGGCCCCCTGAATAAATGGGAAGGGAAACATCCATGCCGTATTCCATGGAAAAATAGGCAACCACATCTTTTTTGGAACCATGGTACCATGTCTCGCCTTTTTTGTACTTCTGGAAGCGGGTGTAGACCTCTTCCAGAGCGGCAAGGTAGGAGTCATCCTGGGCGGCCTGTGCAAGCCGTTCCTGACTTACCATTCCCAGAGCCCTGATGGGATTCTGCTGGGATTTGAGCCATGCATCGTAATCCAGCCTGATAAAAAGCTGGACCGAATCGTAATTCCAGGATAGCCAAAGATTTCGGGCTATTTCTTCCAGCGGTTTAAGCGCATTGGGAAGTTTGGGTTTAACGGTATAGGTTGATATGTTCATAAGCATAGTGTAAGTCATAATATGAGCTTTTGTAAAGGTAACTTTCGGTAACATTTCTAAACGAGGCATCTCGGGTAATATTAACTACAATTTACCGCAGGACATTGATCCTCCCCCTGTAATGCGGACAGGAGGCTGATTTGCCGGATTCCTCCAGGTTTGAGTCCAAGGTGCTTGCATCATCTTTCAGCAATAGTTGTCAACTACAAGCATTGACATGTGGTAGTATGAATAGCATAATGGAAAAGATAATGTTTGATAAAGAAAACTCAAATTCTAGTTAAAAAATATTTATAAAGAGGTAGTGTATGAAATTGAGTCTTCGAATTCCGCTTTTAATTGGGGTTCTTGTAATAACAACTTCACTTGGCATAGGTATTACTTCATTACAGGTAAGCAGTGCTGCTTTGGAGTCAAGTATTCTTGACGGAATTGAAGATAAAAACGAAGCAAATGCCGAGTATTTAGCTGCCATGATAAACGGTCAACTGGATGTGCTTTGGGAAGTTGCCAACAGCGTCGATGTTCGTACCATGGATGAGGATATTATCCGCTCTGCTTTGCTTCCTGTTGTATCCCACATAAATGCGATTGAAATAGCTATACTTCACCCCAACGGCGTATCACGTGATGTTGTAGCCGGTACCAGCTTTGACATAAGCCACCGTGATTACTTTAAGCGCGCAATAGCCGGGGAAAAATGCGTTGAACTGGTTATCAGCAGGTTGAGCGGCGATCTTGAAGTAGTTTTTGCGGTTCCCGTCCTGCGCGATGATACGCCGGGCGCGCCGGTTATAGGCGTATTGATTTCCCGTAAAGACGGAGGACAAACGCTTTCTGATATTGTGGTCAATTTAGCAAGCAGGATGCCGAGCGCCTACAGTTATCTGTTGAATATGGAGGGAACAGCTATCGCGCATCAAAACACAGAAATGGTAAAAAATCAATTCAATCCCATAAAACAAGTTGACGAAAATCCTGCTTTAAAATCCCTGGCTGAAATGACGGAAAAAGCGTTAGTTGAAAAATACGGCATTACCCGTTATACATTTAACGGAAAAAATATGATCGGATGCTATGATCCAGTGCCCGGTTATCCCTGGCTGCTATTCAGTACCATAGAAAAGAGCGATGTGGATAACCAGCTTGTACATATGCGATATATCATTATAGCAATCGGGGTTCTGTTTTTGGCTGTCGCTCTTGTTGTTGCATTTTTTATAGGGAGATCTATTGTCAAACCGTTTGTTAAAATTGCAGTGATAATGAATGATGTTGGAAAGGGGGATCTTACCAATCGTATAAATTTATTCTCAAAAGACGAGATTGGCGATTTATCCCAAAATTTCAATTCTACACTCGAAAATGTAAAAAACCTCATACTAAATATCAGAAAGGAAGCTGATACCTTGAATAATATCGGCGCCGACCTTGCCGGTAACATGAACGAAACCGCAGCCGCCGTTAACCAGATCACCGCTAATATTCAAAGTATCAAAGGCCGGGTATTGAATCAGAGCGCAAGCGTCAGTGAGACCCACGCAACAATGGAACAGCTTGTAGTCAACATCAATAAACTTGACAAACTGGTAGAAAACCAGAGTTCTCATGTTTCCGATGCTTCATCTGCTATTGAGGAAATGGTAGCAAATACCAATTCAGTTACCGGAACGCTTGTCAACAACGTCCATAATGTTAAAAACCTGAAGGAAGCCTCCGAAGTAGGGCGTAGCGGCTTGCAGGAAGTGGCAGAAGACATTCAGGAAATATCCCGCGAATCCGAAGGGCTTATGGAAATTAACTCGGTAATGGAAAACATCGCCAGCCAGACCAATCTGCTTTCGATGAACGCAGCGATTGAAGCCGCCCATGCGGGCGAAGCAGGCAAGGGCTTTGCCGTTGTTGCCGATGAAATCCGCAAGCTGGCGGAAAGTTCCGGCGAACAGTCAAAAACCATTGGCGTTGTTTTGAAGAAGATAAAAGGCTCAATCGACAAGATCATGAAATCCACGGAAACTGTGCTAACAAGGTTCGAGGCAATAGACTCAAGTGTAAAAACCGTATCGGAACAGGAAGACAACATACGCCGTGCAATGGAAGAACAGGGCATAGGCAGTAAACAAATTCTGGACGGCGTAAGCCAGGTAAACGGAATAACCCGGCAGGTGCAAGGCGGTTCCCATGAAATGCTTGAGGGCGCAAAAGAAGTTATAACGGAAAGCACTAATCTTGAAAAAGTGACACAGGAAATCACTTCCGGCATGAACGAAATGGCAAGCGGTGCTGATCAGATTAATGTAGCGGTAAACCACGTCAGCGAAATAAGCGGGAAGAACCGTGAAGGCATTGAAACCTTATTAAGGGAAGTTTCCCGGTTTAAGATTGAGTAAAAAAAACACATACAGCAGGGAAGCCCTTTATTAGAAAACACACAGACAAATGCTCAGCGGTTAATTGACGTCTATACGCTAACAAAATTCATCTCAAGTTCCGGTATCCTCACCGATTTCAAACGCACCTTGATTGTGTCATTTAAATTAAATGATCCGCCGCATTGTGTTTCCAGTCCCAAACCAGGGATGATAATACCGGCGCCATTTGCCCGTTTTTCCGTAACAACGGCGTCCCATATTAATTCTGCACCCGTTTTAGAGGCAAGCAGTTCATCCAGATAAACTGCAATCCAATGGGATCTTGACGCCCGTTCCGTCTGGATTGCAGCCTGGGCTGCTGCGTCTCCTGCGGCAAGGCTGAACAATAAATTTTCTTCATTTAATGGTTTTATTCCGGACACACCAGCTTCCTTGTAAAGGCAGGCATAGATCTGCTGATGTGCAAGCAGATCCGTGTAACGCCGCAGTGGACTTGTTACCTGTGAGTAACCATCCAGTCCCAGACCCCAATGATAACCTGGTTTTGCAGATACTGACCGGGGTCTCATACAGCGGCGGAGTTGGCAGCTTCCCGCAAAACCAGGCAGCGGTTTCGCCGGAAGATCCCCCGTTTCCTGGGTAATATACGGAAAAGGCAGTTGTCTGCGGGAAGCCCACAGCGCTGCTCCTTCCCCTGCCAGCAGCATACATTCACGAACCATGTCGGCAGATTGCCATGGAACAATTGGCTGAATAGCCACATTATTATTCTTAACCGAAATGTGAACTTCCGGCAGGGCAATGTTTACACCGCCGGCATTCAGACGGCGTTCCAGGTTTGCCTCGGCAAGCTTCATCAATTCCACAAGTGATTCATCAATGAGTTTATCCGCCTCTTCATAACTCAACCGGGTAACGTTCAATATAGAAGGAAAAATCTCTGCTTCTTCAATGGTACTGTTTTCATCAAGATGTATTTTAAAAGTTAGCGCCCGGTCTGCGGTTCCCTTTATTCCCAGAACAAAACGGGACAAGATCTCTTCGCTGAGCATGAGCCGGGTACTTTCGGGAAGGTAAAGTGTTGTTCCGCGTTCCCTGGCAAAAAGATCCACGGGCGATCCGTTTGTTATTTCCGATGCAGGATCAGCCACATGAACATAAAGAATACGGCGTCCATTGATTATTTCCAAAGATATTGCATCGTCGGGATCGTTACTCCAGGGGCTGTCAATGGCAAAAGCCTGTAGATGAGTAAGATCACGCCTTGTCAGGAGAAAGGACGGCGGCTCGGCAAGCGCTGCTTCTGATGTTCCGAAGACAATTCCGCTATGGAAGGAACTTCCATAACGCCGCGGATAGGGGTTTATGTACTTGTTCCAGAAACCGCATTCAAGCAAGAGCCGGTGAGCTTCAGCAGGTGTTTCTGTCCGGCCAAGTTCCTTCATCGTACGGCTCTTGTCGGTCTTTCCGCAGGCAAGCGCTTCCACATCCTGTAAAAAGCGGCCGTCTTCTTTGGCATCAACAGTGCCGCTCCGCAGCCGTTCCAGAAATGCTTCACGATCATGGCCTTCTTTTTCCTTGCTTTGCCTTTTTTCCTCGGCAGCGCTTATTTCCGAAGCGCTCTTTGCACTTATTGCATCAACGGTTCCCGTAAAGTACAGTTCATCTGCCAGCAACAGCCGGGCAGCCCAGGCGCTTTGCGGAGTGAAATCACCATAGACAAGTTCGGCAAGTTCTTTAAGCGTAACCGGAACGCCGCCGCTTTCTATTAACTCCCATGCGTCTCGCAGCCCTTCAGATTGCAAGGATGCGCTTTGAACAATCAAACCAGTCAGATCTTTCACCGGCCCGGGATGAACAAGTTCAATATCCTTTTCCCGGACTTTAATTATCTCAGTTGTCTTGCCCATTACAGCGTTAATAATTATTTTTTCGTCAAGTTCGGTAACCAGGGCGGGATGCCCCTTATACCAGACAAGTGAATTAAGTGCAGGTTTTTTCATATCAAATAAAACTTTTTTACCATTGCGAAAAAATCAAGATCAAGTATACCATAAAGATAATACTGTATAAAGGACAATACTTATGGATAAAACAGCAATAAAACAGGCAATTATTGACGGAAAAACAAGTCTTGGTATCGAACTGGGTTCCACCCGGATTAAAGCGGTGCTCATCGATGAAAACCATGTTCCCATTGCATCAGGAGGCCATGACTGGGAAAATCAGCTTGTGGACGGGATCTGGACATACAGTCTGGATGATGTATGGAAAGGCTTGCAAAGCTGTTTTCGCAATCTGGCTGCAGACGTGCAAAACAATTACGGAACATCGCTCGAAAAAACCGGTGCCATTGGATTTTCCGCCATGATGCACGGGTACATTGTATTTGATAAAGATGAAAAACAATTGGTTCCTTTCCGTACCTGGCGCAATACCATTACGGAAAAAGCTTCTGCGGAATTAACCGAAAAGTTTAACTTTGCTATTCCCCAAAGATGGAGCATAGCTCACTTATACCAGGCAATTCTTAATAAAGAAAGCCATGTAAAGGACATTGCCTTTATAACCACACTGGCAGGTTATGTTCACTATAAACTTACAGGAAAAAAAGTACTGGGCATCGGGGACGCATCGGGAATGTTTCCCATAGATTCAACAAATAACAAATACCACGCAAAAATGCTGGAAACGTTTAACGGCCTTAAAGGTTCGTCTTTTGCCTGGAAACTCCCCGATATAATGCCGGAAATTTTAAATGCAGGTGAGGCAGCAGGATCTCTGACGGCAGAAGGGGCGAAACTCCTTGATCCTTCGGGAACTTTGCAGAGCGGCATACCTCTTTGCCCGCCGGAGGGAGATGCCGGAACCGGGATGGTTGCCACCAATGCCGTGGCTGAACGCACCGGCAATGTTTCAGCCGGAACTTCAATTTTTGCAATGATCGTACTGGAAAAGGAACTGTCCCGCTTTTACCCGGAAATTGACATGGTAACCACTCCGGCAGGCCGTCCTGTAGCCATGGCTCACTGCAATAACGGCACTTCAGATCTTGATGCCTGGATAAAGCTGTTCGGAGAAGCGGCAAACATCGGCGAATCAAAAATTGATAAACCCAAACTCTACGATGCGTTATATTTCAAAGCCCTTGAAGCCGATGCAGACGGCGGAGGCCTTCTGTTATATAACTATGTCGCCGGTGAACATATTACCGGATTTGAACAAGGCCGGCCGCTTTTTACCAGAAAACCGGAAAACAGTTTTACCCTGGCAAATTTTATGAGAACCCTGCTTTTTTCCACGATGTCATCCCTTAAAATTGGCGTTAATATTCTGACAGAAAAAGAAAAAGTCCGCCTTGATTGTCTTCTGGGTCATGGAGGGCTTTTTAAGACCAAGGGAGTAGCTCAACGACTGATGGCCGCCGCATTGAATGTTCCCATGGCGGTTATGGAAAGCGCCGGTGAAGGCGGCCCTTGGGGAATAGCGCTGCTTGCCGCCTATATGCAGAAAAAACAGGGTGGCGAAAATCTGGAATCCTACCTGGCCGAAAAAGTCTTTGCCGGAAATGCCGGAGAACGTATCGAACCGGATCCAAAAGATGTACAGGGTTTCCAGGATTTTATTAAGCGCTATACGGAAGGATTCCCCATTGAACGGGCTGCGGTTGATTATTTAAGGTAACAAAACCGATTATGATATGGGCATTACGGTAATGCCCATATCAATTTTTCCGAATAAAAATATTACTTTGAAAGAAAATAGTTAAAAAATTTGACAGTTAAGAAAAAACCATGATACTTTATATGTACAAAGTATTTCCTATTAGGAGAGGATTATGGCTGTAGACCTACGAGAGGACGGCAAGCAATATCATATCAGGTGTAAGGAAGGGGATATTGGACGGTATGTTTTTCTTCCGGGCGATCCTTTCCGTACCGATTTTATTGCTGGTTTTCTGGACGACGCGAAATTGGTGGCCCATAATCGTGAACACAAATCCTGGACCGGAAAACTCGACGGTGTTCCGGTTTCGGTTACATCTACCGGTATGGGCTGCCCTTCCACAGCCATAGCCCTGGAAGAACTAATTAAAATAGGAGCAGATACCTTTATCCGAATAGGAACTGCCGGAAGGGTTTGTGATGCATCGTATGATGAATCCCTGGACGGTGTTATCTGTACAGCAGCGGTTCGGGACGAAGGTACCACAATCCACTATATTCCCGTTGAATACCCGGCAGTTGCAGACAGACATGTAATCGCAGCATTGGCAGAGGCGGCAAAGAACCTGAATCTTCGTTATTTAGAAGGTATTACCCAAACCAAAGATTCTTTTTACGGTCAGCATGAACCGAATAATATGCCGGTTGCAGGGCGCCTTAACGAACGCTGGGAAGCCTGGAAACGCGGAAATGTAATGTGTTCCGAAATGGAGGCCGCAGCAATCTACGTTATTTCCGGTATACGGGGAAAACGTGCGGGTTCGATAATGGCTTTCAAAGAAATGAAAGACACCGTCCAGGTGGCTTGCGATGCGGTAAGACTATTAATAAAAGCTGATAAAGCAAAGCAGGAGTAAACAGCATGGCGTTCTACGAAAAAACGGATTTAATGTACCATATTAAAATGAAGGAAGGGGATATTGGACGGTATGTTTTTCTTCCGGGCGATCCTTTCCGCACCGATTTTATTGCCGGTTTTCTGGACGACGCAAAATTGGTGGCCCACAACCGTGAACACAAATCCTGGACCGGAAAACTCGACGGTGTTCCGGTTTCGGTCACATCTACCGGTATGGGCTGCCCTTCCACAGCCATAGCCCTGGAAGAACTAATTAAAATAGGAGCAGATACCTTTATCCGAATAGGAACCGCCGGCCCTGTTTGTGAGCTTTCCAAAGACACTTCATGGGACGGTGCAATATGTACCGCGGCAGTACGGGACGAAGGCACTACAATTCATTATATTCCCATAGAATACCCGGCTGTAGCGGATCGTCATGTAGTGGCCGCTCTGTCGGAAGCCGCCGGTAAACGAGGTCTTAAATACCTTGAAGGCATCACGCAATCCAAGGATTCTTTCTACGGAGAGGTTGATCCCGATAATCAGCCTGCCGCATCCAGACTTAAAGAACGCTGGGAAGCATGGAAACGGGGAAATGTTGTTGCTTCAGAAATGGAAGCAGCTGCTATATTTGTCATTTCCAGTATTCGCGGCAAAAGAGCCGGGGCTATCATGAATTGGGGAAAAATGGAAGACACTGTCCAGGTAGCCTGTGATGCTGTTCGCCTGCTCATAAAACAGGATAAAACCCAGTGAGTAAACCTCTAATATCTGTAGAGAATTTTTCTTATATTTACCCCAATACCAAGGTAAAAGCATTGGACTCTGTTTCTTTTTCAGTGGAAGAAAATGATTTTCTTGGTATCGTCGGTTGTAACAAAGCGGGAAAATCCACCCTTTGTACAGCTTTAGTGGGAGTAATTCCCTATACAATCGGAGGCCAGTGGGAAGGTACAATACATGTAGACGGGAAAGATTTGGAAGACTCCAAAGGAACCGACGCTTCCAGTGTTATTGGTATTGTTTTTCAGGAAGCCGAAAGTCAGTTTACCCAGGAAACAGTAGAAGACGAAATAGCTTTTGCCATGTGTAACTTTGGTTATTCAAGGGAACTAATGGAACAACGTATACGGGAAGCTGCAGATGCCTGCGGTGTCCTTTCATTGCTGGATCGTTCTTCTTTCCGGCTTTCGGGGGGACAGCAACAGCGTGTGGCTATTGCTTGTATGCTTGCACTTCAGCCAAGGGTTATTATTCTGGATGAATCCACTTCTCAGCTTGATCCAATCGGCCGTGATGAAGTTTTTGGTCTGGTAAAAAAACTTCATGATACGGGAAGTACCATTATAATGGTTGATCATAACATCGAAAAAATCGCCCAATACGCCAGTAAATTAATGATCATACATAAAGGCAAAGTAGTTGAATACGGAGATGTTCGTTCGGTATTCCAGAAAAAAGACATGCTGGATGGTTATAAAATAAGAATCCCCCAGGTAACAGAGGCAGCCATAAGCCTGGGACTTACTCTGGAGAACGGTACCGCTCCGATTAAACTGTCAGAAGCCGTGGACATGTTCCAAAAAGCCGGAGGGCGCCGGGCATGAGCAATATTATCCTAAGAACCGAAGCGCTTGTTCATACTTATTCGACCGGAGTTACAGCCCTTAAAGGGGTGGATCTGGAAATAGAAAACAACGACATTATTTCCATTGTTGGGCAGAACGGAAGCGGAAAAACAACTCTTGTACGCCATTTTAACGGACTTCTCCGTCCCAGTTCCGGCAAAGTTTTTGTTGAAGGAGAAGATACAACAGGCAGAACCGTCAGTTCCATGTCCCGAAAAGTCGGTTATGTTTTCCAGAACCCAAATCATCAAATTTTTTGTACTACTGTACTGGCGGAACTGGAAGTAGCGCCGAAAAACTATAAAATGAGCGACAGCGAAACCAGAGATAACATCGACCGTGTTGTTGAGTTAATGAATTTGAAAGATATACTTTCTACACATCCGCTGACACTGGATTACACAGCCAAAAAAATTGTTACAATCGCATCGGTATTGGTGTACAATCCGCCGGTTATTATACTGGACGAGCCCACAGGCGGTCTGGATCAAGCGGGCCGCGAGATGCTCATCAAAGTTACCCGGCTTGCCCATGAAAAAGGGCAAACTATGATAATCATTTCTCATGACATGGATTATGTTGCGGAAAATTCCAGTCGTATTATTGTTATGACCGATGCGCAAATTGTCAGGAATGATATTCCTTCCGTTGTTTTTAACGATCATGAATCTATGAAAAATGCACAAATTGAACCTCCGCAAATTTCACAGTTGGATATGGCAATAATGACAGACAATAAACCCAGCTTAAGCGTTGGAGAGTTTGTCAAAAAATATAAGTCTAATTTTAAGAGAGGAGATGAGTAACATGGCAATGAAAGAAGTAGATGCATCAAAAGGAAAACTGCGAGGAACCTACATGGCTATCCTGATTCCGCTTGGAGTAGCCATTAACCTTGTAGGCGGGCAGATAGCAGGCCGTCTTCAACTGCCGCTTTTCCTGGATTCTATCGGTACTGCAATTGTTGCGGCTATTATGGGGCCGTTTGTGGGAGCCGTATCCGGAGTACTTTTCAACATAATTGCATCGATCATCGGCGGGAACATTATGAGTTCTCTTTTCGGTATCTGCAATCTTGCAACAGCCTTTATTGTAGGCTTTATGGTCCGGTTCGACAAATTTAAAACCATTCCCCACGTTATTATTGCAACAATAGCAGTGGCTCTGGCCAATGCCCTGATTGGCGCTCCCATAGCGGTAGTGGTTTACGGCGGCATTCAGGGTTCAGGGATTGATCTTGCAGTGGCAGGCTTCCTCGCTTTGGGGAATGACATTCTCAGCGCAGCCTTCCTGGCACGTGTTCCCATCAATCTTGTTGACAAGGGCATTGCCGTAATAATTGCCTGGCTCATTTTAAAACGGCTTCCCGAAAACATGAAAAATCTTGCCGGCAAAAGACTTGGCAAATCGGCTGCAGAAGATTCATCAGTTTCCGCTTCCGTTGAGCAAAGCGGCGAGAACAAGGAAACAACAGAATAATTCATTATTCTTGAACTGAAAAGCTGTATAGCCGCAGGGGGCAAAATGATTCAGGATCGTTATAAGCCGACTTTTTTACGAAAGTTGTACCCGAATACAAAACTATGGATGTGTCTTGGTTTGACGATCACTGTAGTTGCTTTGGGAAACACCTGGTATTCTATGGTAGTTTTGTTCAGCAGCATAGTATTGATCTTCAAAGAGAAATATTACCTCGAATTCAAAGTAGTGGCTCTTGCGATCTTGCTGATGGCTTTGAGTATGTTTGTCATTAACGGGACATTGAATCCCGTTAATGATTATTCCAAAGATCCTGTGTTCAGCTTTTCTCTTCCCCTTGTTACTTTTAAGTTTTACAGCGAAGGTCTGGACTATGCGCTGGTTTATTTCCGGCGCATAGCTCCTCTTATGGCAGGGCTTTTTCTGCTGTTCCGTACCATGAACATGACCGATTTGGGAATTGCAATGAATCAGGGAGGTTTGTCCTACCGGGCATCCTTTATATTTATTACGACATTCCAAATTCTTCCTCAGTTAAACAAAGAAATGCATCAGATAATGGATGCACAGAGATCCCGCGGACTTGAAACCGAAGGTACCCTATGGAAAAGATTCAGTTCCTTTATTCCCATAATGGTTCCCGTGGTTGCAAACTCCATTATGAAAGTGCAACAGCAGGCCATTGCCCTGGAAACCAAGGGATTTAATGCACAGGGAATAAAAACCGTTTACCGTGACCTGAACAAAACCTTTGCAGATCACTTTTTGAAGTGGTTTAGTATTATTGCCTCCGCCGGAGCTATTGTATATCAGGTATATAACACATTTTTTCGGAACAAGCTCATCTGACAAAAGGCTAAACCACATGGATACTCAGTCATTATCTCAGGTACATTCAGAAAAGTCTTTTGATACAGCTTCAGCCATACTGGAAAGTAAAAAACAAAAATACCGGCGTAATTATATTGCTCTTCTTCTTGACGGTTTTTTCTTTAATTTTGCCGCAAGCATTTTTTCCTATACTACAGTACTTCCTGTCTATGTAGCAGGGCTTACGAACAATACCATTTTTATCAGCCTGCTAGCGGTATTGTTTTTTGGTCTTTCCAACGGAGCCTCTGTTTTTTCCTGTATCCTTGGGGTTAATGCCAAAAGTCCAAAGTGGGCGACGGTATTAATCTGCTTAACCCAGAGAGTGGGCTTTTTAATGATGTTTTTTTCAACCTATGCTGCAACCGGAAACCGTTCCTTCGCTCTTGCCCTCTTTTTATTTTCTTATGGTGTATACGGAATTGCTGCAGGTATGTCCGGTCCGGTACACAGTACATTGGTATCAAGTACAATTTTTAAAAATATTTCTTCTTTTTACGGAACCTATAGTCTGGTTGGTGCTTTTTCCGGAGTTTTGGGCGCCCAGATTATCCGCTTTCTTATGGGAAAATACAACTTCCCTTTCAGTTACCGCTGGATATTCCTTTTGGGACTATTAGTAGCTTTACTTTCAACGCTTTCATTGGCTGCAGGAATTATTGAAACAAAAGTAGAGCGAAAAAAACAATTTTCCTTCTCAATGCTGCCCGGGACAGTAAAAGAAATTCTTAAAAACAACAAGGCATACCGGAGTTTTTTATTAATTCGAATTTTTGCTGCCATGGCGGAAATGAGCATACCATTCTACATTATCCGTGTAGCATCAGTTGAAAACACAGGAGAAAAAATAATCGGAAGCATGACCACTGTGCTGCTTATATCCAACATGGCTGCAAGTAAAATCATTGGCTATATTGGTGACCGTTTTGGACCTGCCGCCATGATTCGGCTGGCAGTCCTGTCCGGCTTTATTGCTTCTTTGTTGGTCATTATTATCCCTTCCACCGCATGGGGTTTTTTGGTTTTTGCATTGATTGGTTTTGCTATCACAGGAAACCTCCTTTCCAACAATGTAGCAAATATTCATTTTGCAGGGGACGGATTAGTCAGTATTTATGCAATGACCAGTGGTATTATCATTGCTCCGTTTTATGCAATTTTTTCCTTTTTAGGCGGAATAATCTCCGAACGTCAATCAATTACCTGGATTTTTATTATATCAGCTTCTTTATACTCAGTATCTTTTATACTGAGTATTCTCTTAAATCGCAGAAAACCTGTAAAATAACTTTTTTTCATTTTTTTATCTTTTTTTGTAACTACCCCTTGACATACTTGTTATTTATTTAGTATGTTCTCAGTGTGCAATCCCGCGGGGGGATTGTGCCACTTTACGAAACTTCTGGAAATGTCCGCACCAGCGGATAACCCAGGTTCTTGACGGTCTGTAACGCAAACGAAAGTGAGCGTGGAGTTTGACGGCTTTAGCCTTGCAAACTCCAAAGGAACCCGAAGGGTTCCACGGCTGTATCAAAAACACCATATAAAAAACTACAGAGCGTAACTGTGGGGGAAATCTGCGCCAAAAACAGGGGCAGTTACCACTTGACACGGATCAAGGCTCTGTAGTAATGTCAAAACTCCCCCTTTTGGGGGGACGAAACGCAAAGGCGTTTCGTCTTGGAGTTTCCCAAGGAAACTCCATCAAAAAGGGTCGTGATGGAACAATTAAAAACTTCAGTTTTTAATTGTTTTCTTACCCCTGGAGAAAACCGTTTAAGGCTAATTCGTTGTTTTATAAAGAATTAGCGGTTTTCTCCAAGACAGCAAAAAAAGCTAACAAAGGTTTTTTTGCTGGCAGATGAGCCATTTTCAAAACTCTGTTAGTTTCGAAAATGGCTTTGGAAAAACCAGAAAAAACTGGTTTTTCCAATAAATCTAAGGTTGCTTTTTCAAAAACTGAAGTTTTGAAAAAGCCTCAGATCTTTGGAACAATCCTTTATCGAGAGGTAAAGGTGTTAGGGAAGGGGAAGAAGCAAGCGTAAACGAATTGATCGATTAAACGGAATGGGCAAAGCCCATTTCGAAGGATTCGCGAAGTGCC
>WRIB01000059.1 GCA_009782955.1 Treponema sp.
CACTGCGTAAAACAATCCGCTGCAACGACTTTTCCAGCGAATCTATATGGGAAAGAATATCTTTGCCGGTATGATCCCCTTCCCGCAGGCGATCCGCCTCAAACTGATCAAACGCTTTTTCCAGAAGCGGCATTATCCTGCTGCGGGCTTTTTCCGTATCACGGCTCTTTTCTGTTTCCAGCACTCCTTCCATATTAAGGATCAGGCTGAGATCCGGTTCACTGCCAATACCAAGCAGGCCGGCGCTTTCTTTAGCCGCATCCCAATAAGCCTTTACCGCTTCCTTATTCAACGACACGGTCAGAGGTACATTGAATTCTTTATAACGGAGCGCAACTTCCAGCCTTCCCCGCCGGCAGCGTCCGGACAGGTATTCACGAACCGGCATTTCCAGGGGAGACAGAAAAGGCGGAAGGTTAATAACTATATCAAGGAAACGGTTGTTGTAACCTTTTATTTCTACCGATGCGGAAAGTTCATCATTTTGTATATCGGCCAGTCCATAACCGGTCATACTTTTCATAGAATTGCTCCCAAGAGTTTCTGCCCCAGTCTCCAGTTGTCCCCTGCTCCCATGGTAATGAATAAATCATCTTTTTGTAAAAGGTTTTTTAACTGTTCGCTGGCTTCTACCGGCTCCTCAACATAAAATACGTTATCTCCGGTTTTTCGTTCATTTTCAAAAACTTCTTTGGTTCTTTCATAAAGAGTTGTTCCATTTACGCCGCCCGAATACAATTCCCGGGCAGACGCATATATTTTATGAAGAAAAACAATATCCGCAGGAAGCAGAGAGGCGGCAAAATCATCCAGAAGCGCCGCTGTCCGTGAAAAGGTATGGCTCATAAAACTTACAATAAGGCGGCGATTGGGATAAAACTCCTTGAGCCCGCGAAGCGTAGAAGCAATGGCGGTAGGATGATGGCCGTAATCATCCATAAATAAAATGCCGTCTTTTTCGCCAAGTATTTCCGACCTCCGCTTAGAACCGGCAAATCCTTCCAATGCCTGCACTGTATTTTGTATACGTTCTGTAGTCCAGCCGTTTGCGAATTCTTTTTCTGCTATTATACTGGTCAACGCCAGCGCCGCAGCGGCATCAAGAACACAATGCTTTCCGGGAACACGCAGGTAAAATTCCGTGCCGGAAAAGGCCTCTATCCGAAAAGATGTTCTTTCATTCTGAACCTTATACGAAGTAATTTTATAATCGCCCGAAGCGTTAAAACCATAAGGCACCGCCTTAATATCATTCCGTTTTGCTTTTACAAGTTCTGTTACTTCACAGGCGCCCGGATCGTCGGCACAGTAAATCAACTCACCGCCCTGAGGAAGTTTTAACACATATTCAACAAAGGCGTCCCGGATATCATTATAGGCAGGAAAACAATCCTGATGATCGCTTTCTACACTGGTTAAAATAATCCGCCGGGGGTGAAATGCAAGAAAGTGTTTGCGGTATTCACAGGTTTCCGCCGTAAAATACTTGTTACCCAGACTAAGGGTAGAACACCCTCCAAATGCGGAAACTGCACTTCCTGCCAATATTTTTGCGGGAAGTTCCGCGGCACGGGACAAAACACCGGCCAGGGCAGTTGTAGTGGTTTTACCGTGAACCCCGGCGATTCCCGATGAATCAAAGAGCGCCGAATATTCGCCCAGGGCATCGGTATATTTAAGGAGGGGAATACCAAGTTTAACTGCCTGTGCCATTTCAGGATTGGTATCCGCATTGTATGCAGCCGAATGAATTACCAGCGCCGCATCGCAAGGAACATGAACAGCGTCAAAACCTTCATAGTACGGTATGCCGATTTTTTGTAGAATTGCATCAGTATAGAAAACTTCGGAAGTGTCGGACCCGGAAACGGAAACTCCCGAATGTACCAAAAGCTCGGCAAGAGCAGAAATCCCCGTTCCTTTAATACCAATGCAGTACACCTTGGCACGATCGGAAAGGAGTTTGCCCAAATCCATAGGTTTATAATAGATCAAGCTGTATTTTTTTTCAACAATTCGGCTATTATTTTAATATGAATATAACGGAGCTGTATTCCTGGCTTAGTTCCTTCATTAATATGGAACGGGGTTTGGGAGACGGACCTTCATCTGCGGCCGAAGAACATTTTAAACTCGACAGAATGATGATTCTTTCTGAACTGGCGGGACACCCTGAGTTGTCCGTTCCGGTAATACATGTTGCCGGCTCAAAAGGCAAAGGTTCCATTACAGCCATGGCCGCTGCAATCCTGGAACAAGCAGGCTTTAAAACAGCCCGGTATATGTCTCCCCATGTCAGCGACTGGCGCGAACGAATCAGCCGGGGAGTGGGTTCTTTTTTTCCCGATACAGTATATGAAAAAGCAGGCGAAGAACTTCAAAATATTTATACAGCATACGGCAATCTTCAGAATAGTTCGGGAGAACCAACTTTTTTCGAACTTATGACTCTGTTGTTTTTTTTATGCGCCCGCCTGGAAAACTGTAAGGCAATGGTCGTAGAAACAGGTTTGGGAGGCAGGCTTGACGCAACCAACATCGTGGATAGCGTTGTTTCGGTTATTACGGTAATTGAAAAAGAACATACCGAGTATCTGGGAAATACCCTTGCAGAAATTGCCTATGAAAAGGCGGGGATAATCAAGAAAGACCATCCGGTGGTTTCAGCAGAACAGAAACCGGAAGTCCTGGCAGTATTGCAACAAAAAGCCCGGGAACTAAATGCGCCTTTTGTGTATGTAACCGACAGCGTAACCATTCCGAATATGCAGCTAAAAGGTAAAATATATGCGTACAATGCAGCACTTGCAGTACATGCTGTTCGACTGGCATTTCCCGGTATTGACGAAGCTTGTATTGAAAAAGGACTGCAAAGTGTTACCCTTCCCGCCCGTTTTGAAAAAATCATCAACGATCCATCGTTTATAATAGACGGCGCCCACACTCCCCTAAGCGTCAAACATTGCGTTAAAACTTTTTGTGAACTTTACGGAGACGGCGGTATTCTGCTCTTCGGCTGTGCAACAGACAAGGAAGCTGCTTCAATGGCGGAACTACTGCTCCCCCATTTTAGCTACTGCATTGTCACCGCAACAGGTGGTTTCAGGGCAAGTGATTCGGCTGCCGTTTACGAGGCGTTTTGTTCTGTCGGTAAGCAAATCGGAGCGGCAGGTGGTTCCACTGGCAATACTATTGTCCTCACTTGCATTCCCGATACTGCAACTGCCATTGATGAAGTGATTAAGCTAAGTAAAGAAAAGAAGCTTCCTGTCCTGGCTTGCGGGTCGTTTTATCTGGCTGCGGAAATACGGAAAAAATCGTGTTGAGGGTTATTCGAAGAATTTCTCACGCAGAGGCGTATAAAAATCCGCTTCCCTGCGGATTTTTATACAGGAGTTTTTCCGATGTAAAAACTCCTGCCTAAAGCATTGGAACCACCGCCCTCCATGGCGGAAAAACGAAGGGAACGCAGAGGAAGATAAGATTTAACGTTAGCCTGCTTTTGTTTAGAACCAATTTTCAACTTCCTTGAACCGCATTCTTCCTTCTTTATCATTTCCTACATATTGTGCGTATATTACTTCCATTGTTAATTTATTTCCTGGACGTCCCCTTCCAGTTTCCAGCAAAAACCTCCTGTATAAAGCTTCCGACGTCTTATCATTAATACACATTAAATATACATGTTTTCCATTTTCTTCTTTCGCTTCCAATATTACACACTCGTCCCAATAAAGCGCAACCTTTTCTCCTTCCAGCATTTCCCGAGGTCTTATCCACGGCGGTATTGTCAACAAATCTACAAGCTCGCTTTGACTCCTTAAATTATTTCTTTCCCTTCCAGTAAACACATTCCAAGCCTTTATTAATGATTCATCTCTTATTAAAAATGTCGTTTCACTCGCTACCGCATTCAAATTTATCGATTGCGAAAATGGCCTCCATACACTCTTTCCGTAATAAAAATTATAAAAACTTCCCCATGCTGCATGTCCACTTTCTAATCTTCCGGTTTTTATATATAAATAAGGAGCAAGCCCATAATTCCCAATCTTCATCCCTTCATCGACTGCACCCGCATCCCACGATGATATGTCCCTGTAAACAAATCTTCTTCTTACTGTTCTTTTTTCACCTTCTCTTTTAAATATAAAATCAGCTTCAATTATATTAATACGGCTATTACTTGTCGAATTATATTCCCTTCTTAAAATAATATTTTCTAAGCTTTCTAATTCATAATATTTTTCAACTTCTAAATCTTTGAAATATTTGTTTTTTTCCCATATTACCACCATCTTCCCTGTAAGGCTTTCCCTTATAGACCTCTCAAGTTCCCCAGCATTCTGCGCTTCAATAGTTATTACAGTAAGTACGGCAACGATTACCAATAAGAAAAATTTCCTCATTTTCTTCTTACACCTTCATATTGAATATGTAATTTTAAACAAATTATCATATCAGCTAATAGATGCAATTACAAGCTCCTGAATACCCCTCTTCCTTCTGCGTCCCCTGCGTCTCCGCGTGAAATTCTTCCTAAAACAAGGCAATTACGGATATCGCAAACAGCCTATTTCAGTTTGCTGTAAAACCGGTTTTTGGAGCTATACCAATTATCATTATGGGGGTGTGTTTGGCTATACGGGTTACTTTGACCTCTTTCGAGGGGTCGTCTACGGGGACAAAATACACGCCGATACCCGGGTCTTTTCCCGATATTTTGATTTTGTACTGGCGGACGTGGTCAATAAGGTCTTCGAGCTTTCCGGTAAAACCGCCGCGGGTCTTAATAATGGCGCAGACTTCTTCTCCTGCCCTCCTTTTTATGGTACAGTATCATCATGATCTACAACCCTGCCTATGAATGCATGGAAAAAACAGCAAGGGCAAAACTCCAGCTGGCCAACCTGAAAAACCTGGTAGAAACACTGTATGCGCACGTACCGTTTTATCGGAAAAAAATGGATGAGCTAAAAGTAAAAGCAAGCGACCTACACAGCATTACCGATATAGAAAAACTTCCCTTTACCACCAAGGATGATTTACGTGAGTTGTATCCTCACGGTCTTCTGGCGTGCCCAAAAGACCGGGTTGTCGAAGTCCACATGAGTTCGGGCACTACCGGTAAACCGGTGGTCGACGAGTACACTCAAAAAGATATCGACATCTGGCGGGAATCCATGGCGCGAACCATGGCGGCAGGCGGCTGCACCAGGGACGATATCGTACAGAACTGTTACGGCTACGGCCTTTTTACCGGAGGGGCCGGCGCTCACTACGGGGCGCTAACACTTGGAGCGGAAGTGCTGCCCATGTCAAGCGGAAATACCGCACGGCAGCTTATGGTAATGGAAGACTTCGGTTCGACAATGCTTACCTGTACTCCTTCGTACGCGTTGTACATGGCCGAAGAAGCGTCAGCCGCGGGAATTGATTTACAAAAGCTGCCGATTTGCAAGGGCTGTTTCGGCGCCGAACCGTGGAGCGAAAATATGCGTAAGGAAATAGAAACCCGCTACGGAATGAAAGCATACGACATCTACGGCCTTACCGAAATAATCGGCCCCGGCGTTGCCTTTGAATGCGAAGCGCAGAACGGCCTGCATATCAACGAAGATATTTTTTATCCGGAAATTATCGAGCCGGAAACGGGAAAAGCCCAAAAGCGGGGTGAAAAGGGAGAACTGGTATTTACAACCCTGACTAAGGAAGGGACGCCGCTGCTCCGCTACCGGACACGGGACATCACCTATTTTATGGATGATGAGTGCAACTGCGGGAGAACCACCATAAGGATGCACCGCCTTTTCGGCAGAACCGACGACATGCTGATCATCCGCGGGGTAAACGTGTTCCCCAGCCAAATCGAACATGCCCTCTTTGCTATCGAAGGAACCGAGCCGGCTTATCTAATCGTAATAAACCGCGGCGAAAAACAACTGGACGAAGTGGAACTTCATGTGGAAGTAAAACAGGAATTCTTCAGCGACGAAACCAGAAAGCTGGAAGAACTGCGGAACCGTATCGAAGGCGAAATGAAGAGCAAGCTGCAAATCGGGCTCAAGGTAAAACTGGTTGAACCCAAGAGCATAGAACGATCCATCGGCAAAGCCAAGCGGGTTGTCGATAACAGAAAACTATAATGGAGTCGCTGTATGGAAATAAAACAAATATCGGTGTTTTTTGAAAACAAACCCGGACGACTGGCCGAAGTAACTAAAGTACTGGCCGATGCGGGGATTAACCTCCGTGCTATATCCATTGCCGACACGGCCGACTTTGGGATACTCCGCCTTATCGTAAACGATTACGATAAGGCCGCTTCCACGCTGAACGCTGCGGGCTTTACCACACGCATTACCAATGTGGCGGCAGTGGAAATAGAAGACAAACCGGGAAGCCTTGCAAAGGTAATGGACATTTTTAAAACAGCCAATGTGAATATCGAATACCTTTATGCATCTCTTGAAGGAAAAGAAGGAAAGGCCGTGGTGATTTTTAAACTTGGAGACCATGAAAGAGGCCTGCGCCTTATCGAAGAAAACGCTCTTTCCATGGTAGTATCCTTTTAGGATCGTGTTTTAAAATCCGTAAATAGTATTTAATAACAGAGGGCACTTACTAATGGCAAAGACCGGCGAAAACAAATTAAAAATACTCATGTGTACCAGCGAGGCGGTTCCCTTTGCCAAAACCGGCGGGCTTGCTGACGCTGTTTCTTCACTGTCACTGGCTCTTGCTTCGCTGGGACACGAAGTAAGAATTGTCATGCCCCGTTACTATGCCGTCGACCGTGACAGGTTAAAAAAACTGGAAGGGGCTATGGGCGTCCCCATGGCCGGCGGTGAAGAATGGTGCGCTATCTACACTGCAGAACTGCCAGGCGGACAAACCGGCGCAAAACCGGTTCAGACATACTTTATCGATCATGAAGGTTTTTTCGGCAGGGACGGAGTTTACGGCAACGCCGCCGAACCGGACTTTTTGGACAACCCTCGTCGTTTTGCTTTTTTCTGTAAGGCATGTTTTCAGCTGTGCAGAAAAATCGGCTGGTATCCCGACATACTCCACGCCCATGACTGGCCTGCCGCCCTGGTTCCGGTATTCCTCCGGCATGGAGAAAAGTACCGCGCCCACAGCACATCCAGTTCGTTCAGCGAACAAAACGAATCGTTCGAAAAAACCGTATCCGTTCTGACGATTCACAACCTCGGCTACCAGGGGATTTATTCCAAGGATTCATTCTTTTGCACCGGTCTTGGCTGGGACGTGTTTTACCAGGCGGGCTTTGACGACTGGAACATGATGAATTACCTTAAGGCGGGAATTATCAGCGCAGACAGGATCAACACGGTATCCCCCAACTATGCAAAGGAAACGTTAAGCCAGGAAGGCGGGTTCCGCCTGGACGGCCCGCTCCGCGACCGGGGAGAGGCGTACTCGGGAATCCTCAACGGTATCGACACGGAAGTGTGGAACCCGGCAACAGACACCTACATCCCCGCTCCCTATTCCGCAGAAAACATGAAAGGAAAAGCCAGGGCAAAAAAAGCCTTGCAAAAATACTTTGGCCTGCCCGAATCAACAAAAGTTCCGGTTGTCGGTATGATCAGCCGCCTTGCCGAACAAAAAGGTATCGGCGATCTTTTTGGCCCGTCATTCGGCTCGGCGTTTTCTTTTTGCGTCAACATGGATCTTCAGTTTGTCCTCCTCGGATCGGGAGAAGCCTGGGCGGAACATGAGATCACAAACCTTGCCGGGAGGCTTGCCAACTTTAAGGCCGAAATTGGTTACAGCGAAGAACTCTCCCACCTTATCGAAGCAGGCTCCGACTTTTTCCTGATGCCCAGCCGATACGAACCCTGCGGGCTCAACCAAATGTATTCGCTTGCCTACGGAACCATTCCCATCGTACGAAACACCGGCGGTCTCTCCGACACCGTACAGAACTACAATCAGAAAACCGGCGAAGGAACGGGCTTTATGTTCGATTACCTGAGTCCCAATTCAATCTACGACACCATTGGCTGGGCAGTCTGGGCCTGGTACAACAAGAAAAAAGACATCGACGCAATGCGTCTGCGCGGCATGACACAGGATTTTTCCTGGAACAAATCGGCTTTGCAATATGCGGAATTGTACCGGAAAGCGTACTGAAAATCAGCTTCCATAAATAATTTATATATATTTTTCTTGACTTGCCTACAACTGGCTGTTAGAATCTTCTGTTAGCAATGGCTGTATTTTTTTGTTTATTCAAGAAGTAATATCTTATGGAAAACCAACGCCCTTGATCCAGATCGTGGAGGACTCTTATTAATCGGAGTAAATTTGGAAAAAAACGAAATCCTGGTGGTATATGGCAATAAGCCCTATGATATGGCAATAAAAATTGCTGAGGCTGCTGCGTTGGCGGAACAAATAGGGGACCGGAAAAAGCGTATCGGGCTTAAACCTAATCTGGTTATGCCGCGCCCTGCGGAAGAAGGCGCTACCACACACCCGGAAATAGCCGCCGGATTAATTGCCTACCTAAAGAAAAACGGTTTTTCAAATATTGTAATCCTGGAAGGTTCCTGGGTAGGCGGTTCAACATCACATACGTTTTCGGTTTGCGGATATAGATCCCTTGCAAAAGAAGCCCAAGTGGAACTCATCGACACCAAGGTTGACAGCTGCGAGGCAGTAGACTGTAGTGGTATGACTATAGAAATCTGTCGCAGCGCTCTGGCGCTGGATTTTATGATCAACCTGCCTGTGTTAAAAGGCCACTGTCAAACTCTTCTTACATGCGCCCTTAAAAACAACAAAGGCGTTATCAGTGACAGGGAAAAACGGCGTTTTCACAGCCTTGGTCTGCATAAACCCATAGCTCATCTTAATACAAAAGTCAGGAATGATTTTATCGTGGTAGATGGCATATGCGGCGACTTGGATTTTGAAGAAGGGGGAAATCCTGTGTACGGAGGTAGAATTTTTGCCGCCATGGATACGGTGCTTTGCGACAGTTGGGCCGCATCTCTTATGGGTTACAGTATCGAAGAAATCCCCTATATAGGATTGGCCGAAAAGCTTAAAGTTGGCGTTTCCGGACCCGTCAAGGTACGGGAACTTAACAAAAACTCTAACGCTCCGCCGCCGCCTTTGCCGACAGGAAAGGCAAAACAGTTTTCGGCCGGGATAAAGGAAGATAACGCCTGCAGCGCCTGTTACGCCGGATTGATATTCGCTCTTTCACGGCTTTACAGAACAGGGAGGAACCTTCTCGGTCAGGTGTGTATAGGTCAGGGCTTCCGGGGAAAGAAAGGATCTCTGGGAGTGGGTATTTGTACCTCCGGCTTTTCATCTTACTGCCCGGGTTGTCCGCCTACAGGCGCAGAAATTCTGGAGTTTTTAAAGACAAGATGACCGTTATTTTAAGGACATATTCCAAAAAATGGCTATAATAACCAACTATGATAGTTAAAGATAGCAAATTGGAAACATAAAAGGAGAAAGAGTAATGAAACTCAAATTCAAACTGAGCCTCATGATGATTGCAATCGTAGTGGTTATTGTAGCCGGAATTGCCGGACTGCTCCTGAATGAAGCTTCTGATATAAGCATGGATTTGAGCCTTCGAAGCATAGAAAATCTCGCCGGAGAGCAGGCAGCATTCCTGAAGGGCAGGGAAGACTCCCATATACGGGCATTACGCACCATAGCGAACATATTTGAAGATTATGAATATATGCCGGTGGAAATAAGACGGGATCAATATGACCACATGCTGGAAAGTACACTGGCTTCCAATCCCAGTTGGGAGCTTGTGTACACGATTTGGAAACCCAATGCCCTTGACGGTATGGACACCCAATCCATTGGCCGCCCGGGTTCCAGTCCAACCGGACAGTATGCAACGACTTTTACCCGGGCATCAGGCGAAATTTTGCACCGGGCAAGTGCCGACATTCCGGCTACAATGACGTGGTGGGCCGGTCCGGACGCAAGAAAGGACCGGGTAGACGACCCCATACCCCGAACGATAAATGGAGAAGATGCATATTCCATTATTATTATGGTTCCTGTTATTAATCCCCGTACCGATGAAGTAGTGGGCGGCGTTGGGTGCCTTTTAATGCTTAATGCATTACAGCCTACTGTACTGGAAGCAATTGATAAAAACGAGGAAATTGCCGGAATGGTACTCTATTCCAGAAATGGAATGATTATGGCCCACGGGGCAGTTCCTGACCGGATAGGAAAGATGTTGATTGATGTCGATACATTTTACGGCTCATACATGGAGGAAGCGAATCGTGCGGTACAAAACGGAGAGGAATATCTGTGCAGCACCTTTTCTCCCGTACTTGCTACAAGTGTAAGGGTCTTTATAAAACCCTTTCAAATAGGCAATTCTAATCAATCCTGGTCTGTGACGGTTTTGCTAACGGACGAATATGTTTTAACCGAGGTGAAAAGAATAACCAGATTTACCATTGTCCTGGCATTAATCGCTATCGCGGCAGCGGCGGTAATTACTTATTTTATTTTGCACAACGTTACAAAGCCCATTGTTTATGTGACGGATACACTCAGGGATATTTCCGAGGGCGAAGGCGACCTGACCAGACAGATAACCACCAGTTCCAATGACGAGATTGGCGACCTTTCACGCTACTTCAATAAAACTTTGGAAAAAATAAAAAATCTTGTTCTTGGCATAAAAAATGAAGCAGGAATGTTGTCCGACATCGGCAATGACCTTGCCGGTAATATGAACGAAACCGCAGCGGCTGTAAATGAAATAACCACCAATATTCAAAATATTAAGTACCGTATCTTGAGCCAAAGCGCCAGCGTAACCGAAACCCATGCGACTATGAAGCAGGTTGTTGTCAATATTAACAAACTGGATGGATTGGTAGAAAACCAAACAAACAACATATCCAGTGCTTCTTCCGCTATTGAGGAAATGGTAGCAAACATTCGATCGGTTACCTCAACGCTTGCCAATAATGCAAACAATGTACAAACCTTGCGGGAAGCATCCGAAGCAGGCCGTTCAGGATTACAGGAAGTAGCAGGGGACATTCAGGAAATCGCCCGCGAATCCGAAGGACTAATGGAGATTAACTCTGTAATGCAGAATATCGCCAGTCAGACTAATCTGCTTTCGATGAACGCTGCCATTGAAGCGGCCCATGCCGGAGAATCGGGAAAAGGCTTTGCCGTTGTTGCCGACGAGATACGCAAGTTGGCGGAAAATTCCAGCGTACAGTCCAAGACCATAGGTGTTGTTTTAAAAAAGATAAAAAGTTCCATAGACAAGATAAATAAATCTACTGAAAATGTACTTGCCCGGTTTGAGGCTATCGACACAAGTGTAAAGGTTGTATCTGATCAGGAAGATCAAATACGAAATTCAATGGAAGAGCAGGGAGAAGGAAGCAAGCAAATCCTTGATGGGGTAAGCGAAGTAAATGAAATAACACGTCAGGTAAAGTCAGGTTCCAATGAAATGCTTGAAGGTTCTACCGAAGTGATCCGCGAAAGTACTGAACTTAACAAGGCAACACAAGAGATATCTTCGGGCATAAATGAGATGGCAAGCGGGACCGACCATATAAATGTTGCGGTACATCAGGTCAGCGAGTTAAGCGGTAAAAACCGCGAAGGTATTGAGCATTTAATAAGAGAAGTTTCACGGTTTAAGGTGGAATGATGATAATACTGCATATTGTTGTCTAAATCGTTTATTTATCTGTCAATTGTAAAAAAAACTTTTTTTTATTTAGCATTTGACAATTCAGGTAAACTATCTCATAATAAGGCGTGGAAATCGAGTTCTCAAGGAGGATTTCGGAATGAAACTGTCCAAGGAGCTGTACGGAAAACTTTACCTGATGATGGTACAAACCCGGAATTTTGAAGAAACGGCGGCCCGGCTTTTTGTAGAAGGGAAAGTCCATGGAACGGCGCATTTCTGTATTGGCGAAGAGGCTACCGGCGTCGGTGTCTGCGCCGCTCTGGAAAAAGAGGACATGATTGCACAAACCCATCGCGGCCACAATCAGGCAATTGGCAAGGGAATGGATATAAAAAAAATGATGGCTGAATTCCTGGGCAAGGAAACAGGGTACTGTAAGGGAAAGGGCGGATGTATGCACATTGCGGACTTTTCCGTCGGCAGCCTGGGGGCAAATGGTGTAGTTGGCGGAGGTATTCCTGTAGCCACCGGTGCAGCCCTGTCTCAAAAGTACTTTAAGAGACCCAATATAACGGTTAGTTTTTTTGGCGACGGAGCTTCCAACGAAGGGGCTTTTCATGAATCATTGAACCTGGCTTCGGTTTGGCAGCTTCCTGTCCTGTTTGTCTGTACCAATAACTATTATGGCATGTCCACCCATGTAAGCAAATCCATGCATATTGAAGATATTTCTGTCCGTGCCTCGTCCTATGGGATGAATGGTATTGCCCTGGATGGAAACGACATTATTCTTATTTATAAAGAAACAAAAAAAGCCCGGGAATATGTATTAAAAAACGGCCCTATGCTCATGGTGCTTAATACCTATCGTTGGATGGGTCATTCCAAAAGCGATCCGCAAGTATACCGTACAAAGGACGAAGTTAACCAATGGAAAGAAAAATGTCCCATTAAACGTTACCGGGAATACCTGCTTGGCGAAAAAATTTTTCTCCAGACTGAGTTGGAAGCTTTGGATAATAAAGCCCAGGAAGATGTTGCCGAAGCTTTACATTTTGCAGAATCATCTCCCGAACTTCCCATAGAAAGGATATTTGACGACGTTTATGCAACGGGCGATATGCGGAACGAGAAACATAAAAACGGCTATGTGCTTTAGGGGGATTTATGAGGGAAATTACCTATGCTGAAGCAATAAAAGAGGCGATGTGCGAAGAGATGCGGAAAGACGACCGCATAATTCTTTTAGGTGAAGATGTTGGAATTTACGGAGGAGCTTTCGGTGTTTCCCGCGGTATGATAGAAGAGTTTGGCCCGCAACGGGTAATGGATACACCCATTACCGAACTGGTCATTACCGGTTGTGCGGTAGGTGCTGCCATGACAGGTCTTTTGCCTGTTTTGGAAATAATGTTCAGCGATTTTATCACCCTTGGAATGGAACAACTTATTAACCAGGGGGCAAAGAACCGTTTCCAGTTCGGCGGCCAGGGTTCAGTACCCATGGTTCTCCGGGCACCGGCAGGGTCGGGAACAGGCGCTGCTGAACAGCACAGCCAAAGTCCCGAAGCCTGGGTTGCAAATATTCCCGGTCTTAAGATTGTAATACCTTCCACTCCCTGCGATGCTAAAGGACTTTTAAAATCTTCGATCTACGATCCGAATCCGGTTGTATTTTTGGAACAAAAGCTACTGTATCGTATTAAAGGACCTGTACCCGAAGAAGACTATACTATCCCTTTGGGCAAAGCTGATGTTAAACGAACCGGTAAAGATCTGACTATTATTACGTACGGCCGTATGGTTCCCCGATGTCTTAAAGTAGCGGAGGATATGGCAATAAACAAAGGCATTGATATTGAAGTGGTTGATGTACGTACTCTGGTACCGATGGATAATGATACCTTGATCAACTCGGTTAAAAAGACCGGTAAATGTCTTGTCGTATACGAAGCGCCGCAAACAGGAGGCTTTGGCGGGGAAATTGTAAGTGTAATTGCAGACAGCGACGCTTTCTTTTACCTTGATGCGCCGATTCGGCGGCTTGGCGGCCTAGATGTACCCATTCCCTATAACCCTCATCTGGAAGCGCAGGTAATACCGACGGAAGAAAAAATAACCGCTGCAATTGAATCGCTGCTATAAGGAGCATAATACATGGCCAATTCAATCATCATGCCAAAAACCGGTATGGCAATGGAAGAAGGAATGATCCTGGAATGGCATATTAAGACAGGCGATAAAATATCAAAAGGGGATGTTGTAGCTCTGATTGAAACAGACAAAGCTACTATGGAATTGGAATCAGATTATGACGGAATAATTCTTTCTATTTTAAACAAGGCAGGCGAAACAGTCCCTGTAACCAAAGTTATAGCATGGATTGGACAGGAAGGTGAAACTATTCCTGCGGGCCCGGCAACGGTGTCTGTTGGTTCACCTGACAATAGTACCGGCGCCGGGACAGTTGCGGCTAACAGTTCTTCCAATGCTCCCGCAGAAGTTTTATCCGGCAAGGTTTTTACGGCAGTGTCCGGACTTACAGCCGGTCAGGAACAAGGCATAAGGGCTACTCCGGCAGCCAGAACCCTGGCTAAGGAACACGGCATTGATTTACACACTGTTGTTCCTAATGGCAGAAATGGTGAAATTAGGAAGGCCGCAGTTGAACAGGCGGCATATTCCGCCGAGCATGATCGCCATAAACGGACAGGCGAAGGTTCTCTTCCGGATAAACGTGTGCCATTGACAAACATACAAAAGATTACCGGGCGACGAATGTCGGAAAGCAGGCAAACAATACCCGAAGTAACATCTCATATAAAAGCAGATGTAACGGATATGCTTCTGTTGCGGGAAGAATTAAACAAATCATTATCAGCTTTAGATAAGCCCGGTAAAATCACCATAAATGATTTTGTTCTTGCTGCAACGATAAAGGTATTACTGGCATATCCCCGGCTTAATTCGTTACTGGACGGAAATGATCTAATATATAAAGGCAGTATTAATTTAGGCATGGCAACTTCAACAAAACGCGGGCTTGTGGTACCGGTTATACATAATGCTCAGGATTATTCATTAATAAATCTTTCTTTATATGCAGCGGAACTTGCAGCAAAAGCCCGTGAAGGCAGCCTAAAAACTGAGGAAATGACCGGAGGAACTTTTACCGTATCCAATATTGGCATGTACGGTATTGCTTCATTTACTCCGATCATTAATCCGCCCGAAGCGGCTATACTTGGAGTCTGTGCTGTAGAGGATGTACTGAAACTGGATGGAGAACAAGTTGTTAATCGGAAGATCATTGGACTTTCTCTTGCTTTTGATCATCGTATCGTAGACGGTGCGGAATCATCCATGTTCCTGAAAGAAATAAAAGATACTCTGGAAGCTCCGTTGCTGATTCTGTTATAATCAACAGTAATGATCAAATCATTTGAGTTATTGGTCGAAATGGCTAAACATTACTATATAGACTCCATGTCCCAGTCGGAAATTGCTGAACTGTATAAGATATCCAGGCCTACAGTTGCAAACATGCTCAAGGAATGCAGGGAGAAAGGCATTGTCGAAATTCGGATAAATGATAAATCTCCGTTCAGTTCGGAAACCGGCCAGATTCTGATGACCAAATACGGATTGGAGACAGTTTGTGTTGTACCTCAGGAAGATGATTATGCTTTAACCCTGTATAAAACATGTCTGGAAACGGCAGGTTTTCTTTCGTCATTACTTGAAAACAGGATGAAGGTAGGCATTTCCTGGGGAACGGCACTTTACCATACAATACGGCAGCTTCCCAAACTTGGTTTAATGGATTGCGAAGTAATACAGTTGATGGGCGGCCTGGGAGCTGTGGCGCTTTATTATGATGGGGCGGAACTTGCCAGAATTCTGGCTGATAAGATGTGCGGCCGTTTTTTTCCGGTTCTTTCTCCTGTTCTGGTGCAAAGCAGGGAATTACGGGATGCCCTCTTAAAAGAACCGGGAATACGGGAAGCGCTGGAAAAAGCCGGTTCGTTAAGTCTTGCATTGGTGGGATTAAGTTCAGACCTTCCCGAAGACAGTGCACTTGTAAAAGCAGGCTTTCTGTCGCCCGAAGAAGCCAGGCAGGTTTATAGTGAAGGATCTTGCGGACACCTTTGCGGGTATCACTACGATGCGGAAGGAAAATTTATGAACAGCCCGATTAACAACCGGGTTGTGGGCATTAACCCGGACGAGTTTCTGCAGATACCAAGGAGAATGGGAATAGCTTGCGGTAAACAGAAAGCACGGGCAATTCATGCAGCTCTGAAAGGCAGGCTTATAACCGATCTGTTTACCGACGAATTAACGGCTTTACAGATAATTAGCTTTGAACGATGAGCTTGTTCCAAAACTCTGTTAGTTGAGGTAGTTATGGCAAAAAAAACAGCATTAGCAGCGCCGTCAATTCTTTCGGTAGATTATGGATGTCTTGCGGAAGAAATACGGTCTGTCGAAACAGCAGGTGCAGAATGGGTACATATAGATGTAATGGATGGTCATTTTGCCCCGAATTTGTCATTTGGGCCAAAAACGGTTGCCGATATTCGACCTGTTACAAAATTAATACTTGATTGCCACCTTATGGTCAGCAATCCCCAGGATTATATTGAAACTTTTGCAGAGGCAGGAGCCGACTATTTTACCTTCCACATAGAAGCAGCACTTCATGCTAATCGTGTTATACAACAAATTAAAGCAGCCGGGATGAAACCGGGGATTTGTATTGTTCCAAGTACTCCTGTACATGTCCTGGATGAAATTCTGGACGAGTTGGATTTAGTATTAATCCTTCTTGTTAATCCGGGATTTGGAGGGCAAAAGATGATACCGTCCTGTTTGGAAAAGCTTCCTAAACTTGTATCGATTAGAAAAGAAAGTGGTTACAATTTTCTGCTTTCTGTAGATGGAGGAATAACCACCGAAAATGCTTCGCTGGCTATTGAAAAAGGAGCCGATGTAATTGTAGCGGGGAATGCCTTTTTTACTGCTTCGGACAGAGCTGCAGCGGTAAAGAAACTTAAAGGAATTGATTATTAATCATAACAAAGGCATATCCCGTAAACTTTTTCAGCGTCCCCGGATTTTAATGCTGCAGCACAGGCATCCATTGTAGCTCCTGTAGTATATACATCATCAAAAAGAATTACAGTTTTTGGGACAATTCTGGTATCAATAATTATCCTGCCTTTTAGATTTTGAAGCCGGTTTTCCTTATTCAGATGTTTTTGACTGACTGAAGGAAGGCGTTTTAAACAGCGCCGTAAAGATATAGAATGTTCCGCTCTTTTTTTACTGTAATGAATATTTGTTTCCAGCAGCTTTGCCAGATAGTCTATTTGATCCCACCCGCTTTGTTTGATTTTTCCCGGTCTTGGCGGAACAGGTACCCAGCAAAACGCTGATATGTCTTCTGTTTCCAGTAAAATATCCAAGCCTTGCCACAATTTTTCTACAAAGAAATTTCCCAAACAAAGACGTTTTTTAAATTTATATTCCCCCAGTACTTTTTTAAAATGGCTCATATAGGGAAAAAGTGAAATAAGGCGGTCAAAGGATCGTTCCGATCCATTACGGCAGGGAAGACAAGTTCCTTGTTCCGAGACAAGTGGCTGACCGCAAAGAGAACAACGGCCTCTTTCCGCCTCCGGAATTTCCAATTTATTACGGCAGTCGCAACATAAGCCATAAATGAAATTTTGAAACAGCTGTTTACCGCATAAAGCGCAGCCCTGCGGAAAAAGCGTTTCCCTCAGATATTCCCGCCAATAAGGCAGCTTTGATAATAGGGTGTTCATACTGTAAAGAGGGTAATATGGTGAATTGTGCTTGTATTTAATATAAATATTTACTGAACTGAACGCATTTACATAATTGTTCCGCCGCCAACAACTATATCCCCGGCGTAAAATACTGCGGCCTGACCGGGAGTAATAGCTCTGTGTTGTTCGTCAAATTCAACACGTATTGTATCGGGACCGGTCTGTATAACAAGGGCAGAGCTTTCTTTTTGCAGATATCTTGTTTTTACGCCAAGCCGTAACGGCTGTAATATGTTTTCGCAGGCTATAAAATTAACCCGGTTAGCAGAAAATGTTTTTGTATACAGTGTCGATTCGTCACCCACAACCAGGGTATTGGTATTGATGCTTTTTGCCTTAACATAAATGGGTGTATTAAGGGCTATTCCCAGTTTTCGGCGCTGACCCAGAGTGTAATGTATAAGACCGCGGTGTCTGCCAAGAATTTTGCCTTCAATGTCTGTTATATTGCCTTCAGGATAAACTTTACCGGTATATGTTTCGATAAATGAAGCATAATCTCCGTCGTCTACAAAACATATGTCCTGGCTTTCCGTTTTTTCCGCATTGGACAGACCGCGGGATGCTGCAATTTCGCGTACTTCTGTTTTTGATAGTTTTCCCAGAGGTAAAGATGTATGTGCCAGTTCTTCCTGGCTCATCATATAAAGTACATAACTTTGATCTTTTTTTGAATCTGCACCTTTTTTAAGCAGCCAACGGTCTCCCGATTTTTCTATCTGCGCATAATGACCTGTTACCATGGTTTCAGCTTCAAGTTCCTTAACCCTTCTGGGGAGCAGCGAAAATTTTAAATGGCGGTTACATTCGATACAAGGGTTTGGAGTTTCTCCTTTTTCGTAACTTGCAATAAAAGGCTCAATAACATATTTGGTAAATTCTTCTGTATAGTTAAGTACATAGTGGGGGATCCCAAGTTTCCATGCGGCTTTCCGGGCATCATTAATATCTTCCAGCGAACAACATTTGCTTCCGCCGTTTGCGATAAGCTTCATTGTTACGCCGATACAATCATAGCCGGCTTCCTGCATCAGAATTGCCGAGACTGCGCTGTCAACTCCGCCGGACATGGCAATTAAAGCGCGGTTTTTCATAGTGAATTAAATTAATATGCTAAAAAATTGCATTTTTACGGCGAAAGAGAAGTATGCAAGGAATTCATAAAGTTGTTAACTGAATCTTCACAGCTCCTCATGGCAAGAATTGTTTTTTCAAAGACAGTGTCCAATTCCCAACCAAGAAGGGCAGTTCCCTTTTCGATTACATCTCTGGAACAACCCGCTGCAAAAGCAGGTGTTTTATATTTCTTTTTTAGTGATTTTACTTCCATGTCCTGAACGCTTTTGGAAGGTCTTATAATTGCAGTAGCCCAGACAAGTCCTGTTAATTCATCGGTTGCAAAGAGAACTTTTTCCATTTCATGTTCCGGTTTTGCCGCTACTCCGGTAATGCCATAACCGTGGCAGCAAACA
>WRIB01000060.1 GCA_009782955.1 Treponema sp.
AATTTCCTTGCGCTCGCGGGCCGAAGGCACGCATCGAAACTAATGTTGCCACATAGGTGGGAGGGGGGTTACTCAACAACCATTTGGCGTGCTACAACAGCAGTGACTCTTTAAATTGACCACGAAAGTGGTCTACCCAGCGTCCGTCAACTGCAGCCACTTTCTGATTGACCGCGAAAGCGGTCTACCTCACTATGGTCTGAATGAGTGTTCCTCCTCCCACCTATATGGGAAGATTGATGTGTTCAGTCCGGCCAATGGATTCATAGACGCGGTTTCACCGGAGATTGCGCCTACCCCTTTGCTAAATTTATTCGGAATAACTATATTGATAGGCACAGCGGTAAATTGGGGTTTTAAAAATAACTTCGCGCTCCCATGAAGCGTGTTTTGTAATAACTTTCGTTCATACTAGAAATGATTACTCCGGTTTTTGAACCCTGAGACGCAGCATGAATAAAGATAATACCTTGAGGGCCGTTTTCCAGTACAATTCCTGCATGGCTTGCCCCGGCACGTACTGTGGTAAATACCAGCACATCTCCGGGACGTACCTTGGCTAAAGTTATTTTGCTGCCGCTGTTCCAGATTCCCACTGTGGATCGGGAAACTTCAATTCCGGCAGCTTCGCGAAAAATAAAATAAACAAAACCAGAGCAATCAAAACCATCCGGGCTAACACCGGCGGATTTATAAGGAACTCCCAAATAATTCCGGGACAATTCTGCGATACGTCTGCGAAGCAGTATTTCTATATCCAACTCCGGATCATCTTCTTCGACCTGAACAAACGGCTTAGCAGAAACAGAAATAACATTTATTTCCGCTTCCTGAGCCCATAGCAGAGAAACAAATAAAAGGCATAGAAAGATGATCCTTTTCACCTAAATAACCTATCGGTATCAATATAACCCATAATTAGGAGGAAGAATATAGTTACTGTAACAATTTATAAATGCGTATATTATAATAAGTGTAGAGGAGAAAAACATGATATATAAAAAAACCGGATCTACTAAAAAGGGACAGAAAAAATTGTATATTTCAGGTATTATACTGATCTGTAGCTTTTTGCTGATTAACGCAGATGATTGTGAAAGTGAGTATTTAGCAGAACAACAATATTCCATGGAACAAAGAGCCAGACAGGAACAGGCAGCCTCTGTAAACAGGTCCAATGCAAAAGCCTCACAAAATCAGGCGGCAGCAGGTTCACAGCAGGGAACACAGGCTTCAACTGGCGGGACAGGCGCCGCTTCTTTCGGAGCCCAATCCGGCACCAGTGTTTCCGGAACATCCGGAACTCCTACAGGAACTCAAACTCCATCCAGTGGGGCTGCCGCTTCCTCAGATTCTAAAACTGGTACAGGCGGGACTTCCGCTGCTTCAGGAACTCAGAGTAAAGCCGGCGGAACAGACACCGCTTCGGAAATTCAGGCCGGCACAGGAGGAACTAATATTCTTACACAGAGTGGTACAACCGGATCAACCGGTGCTAATTATGTAACGTCTATTTCAGGAAAAAGCTGGAAACTTACAGAACTTCGCTTTACTGACAAAACAGTTACACTTAACCGGAATGAACTATCTGCTGATCAGGCGGATTTTTTTACCTTGACCATAGACAACGAACGAATCAGCGGAAAGGCTGCGCCTAACCGTTACATGACATCGTACCAGGCTGAAGCCAACAACGCCCTGACCATACAACCTATAGCCAGTACCATGATGGCGCTGATTGTTTCCGATCCTCAGCGTATTCAGGAGCCCGAATATTTTCAATACCTTGGGAAAGTAAAAAGCTGGAAAGTCAATCAAAATAAGCTTGAACTTACCACAGCTGATGCCGCAAATAAAGTGCTTATAATGGTCTTTTCGAATTAGAACAGGAAGTATGTAAACCTAAAAAAGGACTGCATAACAGCAGTCCTTTTTTGTTTCACGTAAAACATTAATATTCCATTATTAAACGGCGCTTGGTACCTTCCGTTCTCTTATCGCATAGATCAACCCTGATTTTGTTACCTTCAAAAACCGGCATGTAGGCGAACAGATTACTGCCCGATTTACCGGCAGCTTCTGTAATAGTTACTGTCCGGAAAACCCCGTTGTTACGGCCAATATCATCAAATTGTTCAAGTTTTATACTTTCTGATGTTTTGCCGTCTTTTCGATGCAGAATAATTTCCCAGGACATGGTTCCATCATCAATGATCAATTCCGCTTTGGTATACTGATTGGCGGTCTGTCTTGTACTAATCTGATAAGAAAATACTTTAAAGTTTATACCTTCAGCTGTGGAAAATAATACCAAGCCGCAAACCAATAAAACAATAATAAAAAGCTTTTTCATAAATCCCCCCAAGAACAATAAATCTCTATTATCTTATCGGCATATCTGACCTAAAATATAAACCTCCTTGCACACAAAAAGTTTCACGTGAAACATTATAACAGAAAATTTCCGAAATTCCAGACTTTGGAACAAGTTCAATTTTCGTCGTTTAAAAAACGACGATTTGTCTTCTTTGTACTTTGAAGATGCTTTACCTTAAGGCGGTTTTCCCGGACGGCTGCGGATGGTTTAGAGGGCTTACGCTTTTTCGGAAGCCGCGCAGAAGTAACAATAAGCGCCTCTGCCCTGGCATAGGCCCGTTCAAGGTTTATCTTCTGAGAACGTTCTTCACTGGAACTTATCACCAGCTCTTTACCATCTCCACAGCTGAGTCTTGATCCCAATTTTTCCCTGAGCCGGTTCTGTTCTGCTTCAGAAAGGCCTTTCAGAAGAGAAAGAGTTAAACGCAAGGTAACTTTTGTATTCAGTTTATTTACATTTTGACCGCCTGGACCGCCGGATCGGGAAAAACTAAACTCAGCAGAACTGCGGATTGATTGCCGCACTAACAGAATATCCATACTTTAACAAGTCCAAATTATTAAAAAACCAATACCTGGTCAAGAGAATATTTTATGCATACTCAGATACATAATTTTTATTTTTTGATATAATTTACTTATGGCTCATTGTACAGTAAGTGAAGCAGAGGCAATTCTGGATAAAGAATTTCCCGTATTGGACAAAGGATTTGTACGGCTGGTGGATTATCTTGGGGGAGATGATCGGGTTGTTCAGTCAGCTCGTGTATCTTATGGCAAGGGAACCAAAACTTACCGGGAAGATGCGTCGCTCATAGAGTACCTGTTAAGAAACGGTCATACAAGCCCATTCGAGCAGGTTGTACTGACATTTCATGTTAAATTGCCAATCTTTGTGGCACGCCAATGGATACGGCACCGTACTGCAAGGCTTAACGAAATTTCAGGCCGGTATTCGATCCTTAAAGATGATTTTTATATTCCTGCCCCGGAAGATGTTGCCTGCCAAAGCGACGATAATAAACAAGGCCGCTCCGGTACCGCTCTTGAAAGAACAGAAGCCGAAAAAATCCGGACCAGTCTTGAAGCTGCACAGAAAAAGGCATACGAACATTATTCCCGTTTTGTGGAAGAAGGTCTGGCACGGGAACTTGCACGTATTAACCTGCCTCTTTCGTTGTATACCGAATGGTATTGGCAAATGGATTTACACAACCTGTTCCACTTTTTTGAACTCCGGCTCGATTCCCATGCACAAAAAGAAATACGGCTTTATGCGGAAGTCATGTTCGATATAACCAAAAAAGTTGCCCCGCAATGCTGCGCTTCCTTTGAAGATCATATACTGGGAGGAGTACGCTTTTCCCGCAGTGAACTGGCAGAACTACAACGCCGGCTTAATATAAATGAAACACCGGAAGCTGTCCCGCTAAACGGCAAGGCGCTGGAACGGTTCGAAGAAAAAATTACACACGGAAGGCAAAAATGAATAAACCAATAATAGTAATATTGGCAGCCGGAATGGGAAGCCGTTACGGCGGACTCAAACAAATGGACAAGATTGGGAAAAGCGGCGAAGTGTTGTTGGACTATTCTGTATTTGATGCAAAGCGCGCCGGTTTTGGAAAGGCTGTGTTTATTATTCGTCACGACCTGGAAGCGGATTTTCGTGAGCTAATACTTTCCCGAATTGGCAATAATTTTAACTGCGAATTGGCTTTTCAGGAAATGGACAGCCTGATTCCTCCCGATGCACTTGCCAAATCGAAAAATGTAAACCGGACCAAACCCTGGGGAACAACCCATGCACTGCTTTGCGCCCGGAATCTGATTGATGCTCCCTTTACAGTAATCAATGCAGATGATTTTTACGGCCGTGAAGCCTTTGATGCAGTTGGCTCTTTCCTGGCTGCCAATCCAAGTGAGGGAGCTATTGTCCCTTACCGTCTTGAAAAAACCCTAAGTCCCCAGGGTACGGTAGCCCGCGGGGTTTGTGAAGTAAAAAATGATTACCTGATAACGGTGGATGAGCTTACCGCCATAGCCCGCGAAGCGGACGGCAAAATCTACAATACCGCGGACGACGGCTCGAAACGCTGCCTTTCTGACTCAACGCCCGTTTCAATGAATTTCTGGGGTTTCCCGCCTGCAATCTTTGATAATTTACAGCGCTATTTTGATGAATTTCTTGCAAGCTCTGCAGAACAACCCAAAGCGGAATGTTACCTTCCCATGGCAGCAGACTGGTTCATCAAAAACGGTTTACTGAAGATAAGAGCTCTGGAAGCAGATTCTCCCTGGTTCGGTGTTACCTACAAGGAAGACCGTGAAGCGGCAATTAAACGAGTAACCGAATTTACCGCCGCAGGAATGTATCCGGAAGCACTGTGGGCGTAACGGTAAAAAAATGAGGCTCCCCACGGCAAGCCGTGGGGTATCTGTAAGCGTTGCATTATCTGTCGGGGAGCCTCGTTCGATAGGAAGTTTATTATACCGTCTGGTTTAATACCTAACACTTTCATGTTCTGATTCCTTTCAGCCGCCGCAAGTAGCGGGGTATTAAACCAGACTTTCGAATAAATAATTTCCAAATTTCTTACGGTTTTTTTAAAATTTTTCATTGACACAGTAATTTTTATTTGCTATTATATAGGATATAGGGGTATATGGTATTTAAAAGGAGGAATACAATGAAACCGCGTATGAATAACGAAGCTATCACCAACCGCCTGAAACGAATTGAAGGACAGATCCGCGGGCTTATCAGGATGGTTGAGGAGGAAAAAAGCTGCGAGGACATCCTGATTCAAATAGGTTCGGCAAAATCGGCTTTGCATAAAACCGGACAGGTAATTTTGGAAGGGCATCTTTCTTATTGTGTTCTTGACGGTATACGTGAAGGAAAAGGGGAAGAAACCATTAAAAAGCTAATGCCGGCAATAGGACAATTTTCGAGGATCGTATAAAAATAATGAAAGATATTACTAAAATCATTGCCGGGGCGGGTGCTTTTGCCGCCGGCATGGTTATTGAGTTATTTTTTACTTCAGAATTGCCTCATTACGTTCCGTTGGCAATTTTTATCATAGCCTATCTGATACTCGGCGGGAACATTGTACTGCGGGCATTAAAAGGCATCGTCCGGGGAAATATTTTTGACGAAACCTTTTTAATGAGCGTCGCTACCATCGGAGCATTTGCAATCGGTGAGTATCCGGAGGCTGCAGGGGTTATGCTCTTTTATCAGATAGGAGAATTGTTCCAGGAAACGGCAGTAAAAAAGTCAAAAAAATCCATAACCGCTTTAATGAACATAAGACCCGATTTTGCCAATCTGAAAAATGGCGAAGACATAATAAAAGTTACGCCTGACACTGTATGTATCGGTGATATTATTATCGTCAAACCGGGGGAAAAAATACCTCTGGACGGCATTGTAATCGAAGGCTCTTCCATGCTTGACACATCGGCGCTGACAGGAGAATCAGTTCCCCGCAAAGCGGCGGAAAACGACGCAGTATTATCCGGCTGTGTCAGCCTGAGCGGAAAACTAACTATTAAAGTTACCAAGGTTTTCGGTGAATCAACTGTATCAAAAATTATCAGCCTTGTAGAAAATGCAGCAAGCAAAAAAGCAAAAACCGAAAACTTTATTACAACATTTGCTCGGTATTACACACCTGTTGTTGTCGGCCTTGCGGTTTTAATTGCAGTTGTGCCGTCGTTGTTCTTCGGAGGCGGTTGGAGGGAGTGGATACACCGCTCGCTTGTTTTTCTGGTCATTTCATGCCCGTGCGCCCTCGTTTTATCCATTCCTATGAGTTTTTTTGCCGGTATCGGCAAGGCAGCAAAAAAAGGCATTTTGGTAAAAGGCAGTAATTACCTGGAAGCTTTTAATCGCCTTGATACGGTAGTGTTTGACAAAACCGGAACATTAACCAAGGGTGTGTTTAAGGTTACTGCAATAGAGTCTGCGGAAAACTTTACAGGGGATACCGTGCTTGAATTGGCGGCACATGCTGAGGCGTTTTCCAATCATCCCATTGCATTGTCAATAAGGCAGGAATACGGCAGGGAAATAGACCGGAATAATCTTAACGAATATTCCGAACTATCAGGATACGGCGTAAGCGTTATTCTGAACGGTAAAACAGTTTTTGCAGGAAATCAAAAACTTATGGGCAAGATGGATATTGCTTTTTCAGAATCACAACGCAACGGTACAAAGGTTTATGTCGCATTGAACGGTGAATATGCCGGCTGCATTGTAATATCCGATGAAATTAAAGCAGACAGCCGCACTGCTATATCTGAGCTAAAAACAAAGGGTGTACGAAAAATCGTAATGCTTACCGGGGACAACCCGCACATTGCCGGGGCAATCGCCGCTGAACTAGCCATAGACGATGTATACGGTGGTTTATTACCCCATGAAAAAGTCGAGAAAATGGAAATGATTAATAGTCAAAAAGAAGCCACCGGTAAACTTGCATTTGTTGGGGATGGAATTAATGACGCCCCTGTTCTTGCAATTGCAGATATTGGCGTGGCAATGGGCGGTCTTGGTTCCGATGCCGCCATTGAAGCCGCCGACGTGGTGTTAATGACTGACGAGCCTTCAAAACTAATTGATGCCATGGATATTGCCCGGTTTACAAAAAATATCGTATGGCAAAACATTATTTTTGCATTAAGTGTAAAAACCATTTTTCTTCTGCTTGGCGCTTTTGGCATTGCCACCATGTGGGAGGCTGTCTTTGCCGACGTGGGAGTATCGTTGTTAGCCGTATTAAATGCCATGAGGATACTGAGAGCGCCTTAAATATACAAAAAACTCAGTTTACTGTTTCATTAATCTAAAAGAAATCCCGGTAAAGGTAATTTCCGGAAAACGCTTTCGGACTTCTTTAAGCAGTTCACTTTGCTTGGTTTGGAGTAGTTGAATCCAGCCGGGATGATCCGCTTCTACAAGCAATACAGATTTTTCCAGTTCTGCGATGCGAGAATGAGTGATACCATGGGAAAGTTTGCATCTATTAAGTATATCTGACCAAACAGTGGAAGAGAATAATTTGCCCATTTGACATGCCTTTTCCAGGGTTTCCTTATCCAGAAATGCTGTCAAAATATCACCCGCTTTTTTCAATAATGCCCCCTTTGACATTATAAATAAGCGTACCGGCTTTGCTGTACTTTTTGTAGGGTTCTTCGGGCAAAAAGGTAAAAAAAGCCTGCTCATAATCGGGCATAACGGAAAGAAAACGATGGCGCTTTTCTCCGTCCAACTCCAAAAGTACATCGTCCAGCAGTAAAACCGGTGTTTTTCCGGTAAAATCCGAAAAGCATCGTGATTGGGCAATACGCAGCAACAATGCCAAAAGACGCCGCTGCCCGGTAGATGCATTTCTGGAAAAGTCAATGACATTATTGTTTTGTACATAAAGATAACGGTCGCGATGGGGTCCTGAAAGCGTAACGGTCTGGGCAATATCCGCTGTCCTGCGTTCTGCAAGCCGTTTGACTATAACTTCAATACTGTCCTGTTGTAAAACTGCAGTTGTCTCTTGCCTCGAACTGATGTTTTTCCAGGAAGGTGCATAGCAGACGGTTATTCCTTTAATACCGGCCACTTCCCGGTACAGAGGGCTAAACACGGCGGAAAAGCGCTCTGCTGCAGTACTGCGTTTTTCCATAAGCCGCAGTCCGTATTCGGCCAGTTGGGGATCCAGTACATCAAGCAGCTCATTTGCCCGATAATAATCACCGCCGGTTTTTGTATCTTTAAGAACGGTATTTCGTGTTTTAAGTATACGGCGATATTTACGAAGATCGTCCAGATAAACCGGATCATAGAGACTTTGAGTCTGATCGAAAAACCAACGCCGTTTTTCCTGACCTCCTGAAACAAATTCCATGTCCTCATGGCAAAAAACAACAATGGGAACCGTATCCAAAAGTTCTTTGCGATCCGTGATCTTTTTCCCGTCCAATATTATGGTTTTTTTTGATTTTTCCACTTTTACGGAAATCTTGCTGGACAACAAAAAAATGGCTTCTTCGGGAGAAAAGGTATTTGCCGTATCACTTTGCAACAAACCAAGAACTGCGGCTACAGAAAAGTCTGTCCCGTTGCAACGATCGTCGATACAGACAAGTTCGTTATCTTTTACACCGCGAAAAGACGAAGCATAAGCACAAAAGTATAGTGCTTCAAGAAAATTGGTTTTTCCCTGTCCATTTTCCCCGACAAGAAAAACATCTTTTGCGGAAGTATCAATCCTTATATCAGAAAGATTACGAAACGAAGCTGTACTAAGGGAAAGAAAGGCCATAAGCGGTTTTTAACGTTTATTCCAGCTGCATAGGCATAACAATGTGAAAAAATTCCTTTTCCGGAACAGGCTTTATGGTAATGGCTTTGGCAGCCTCAGTAAAATGAACGCTTATTTCATCTTCAGTCATTATTTTAAAAGGCTCTTCAATATAACGATAATTTAGTGCCATTGAAATTTCCTCTCCGTCGTATCTGCAGGGAATTTCTTCTTTGGCATTGCCTATATCACCCTCATCGTTTCCGTCCTCTCTGCTGGAAGAAACAGTCATTTTTCCTGGTTCCAGAATTAAATAGACCCTGTGGGATTTTTGTTCAACAAGAAGCGCTACTCTCTTTAAAGCCTCCAGGGTTTCCAGGCGGTTTAAAATAAATGAATATTCCTGTTTTTCCGGAATAACACGCTGATAGTTAGGAAACTGTCCTTCAATTAAAACCGAAGAAAGTTTGTAAAATCCAAAATAAATAAAAATATGTTTATTTGTTATGGAAAGTCCCAACATTCCTTCGTCGCCGGATCTCTTCATTAATATTGTTAGAACTTTTGGCGGAATAATTACTCCGGCAAAATCATCAACATTAACCATTATATTTTTTTCTGCATAAGCAAGACGTCTCCCGTCAGTTGCTACCATAAGAACTTTTTCTTTTTCTTTCTTAAAGAATACACCATTCATAAAATAACGGGTCTCGTCATCCGAAACGGCAAACACTGTTTGTGTAATCATTTCTTTAAATTCCTTAATGGGAATTTCAAAATAATTATCCTTATTATAAGCAGGAAATTCAGGGTATTTATCAGAGGCAATACACCTGAGTTGAAATTTTATTTTTTTTGCCAACGGTTTTATTACAATAGTATTTTCCTTTTGTTCAAACTCAAGTTCTCCATCAGGAATTGAATTAAGAATTCCCAAAAATTTATCTCCAAATACCGTTGTAGAACCTTTTTCTTTTACTTCAATAGGTACCCTTGTTTCAAAATTGACCTTAAGATCAGTAGCTTTTATTAAAAGCTCATCTTTTAAAATTTCAAGATAAACGTTGGATAAAATAGAAACAGCATTTTTTGAAGAAATAATTTCATAAGCCAAAGAAACTTCTTTTAGCAAAACACTTCGTTCGCAGGTAAATTTCATATATCTTCCTCCCTATATTATATTATTAATATAGTAACAGTAGTAGTAGTAAGGGTCCAAAAAATGTGGAAAACCCTGATAATTCGTTATACCGAAAGGAAATGGATTTTTAACAAAACCTTTATAAAAAGCTCCTGTTTTTCCACAAATTAACAGCATAATTCATTATGCACATTGCATCCATATAATATTAACAAAAATTAAGATTTAACGCTATAGTCTTTAATGTCTCTAATAAGGCTTTGAACTGTGGAATCTACGGTTGGATCGTTACGAATTTGATTCTCTATTCTCTGACATGAATACATTACAGTAGTATGATCCCTGCCTCCGAAATCCTGACCGATTTCCGTTGTAGTATATTCGGTTATTTCTCTGCAAATAAACATAGCTAACTGCCGGGGATATACGATACTTTGAGTTCGTTTTTTGCCTTTTAAATCGTTTGGGCTAAGATGATATTTTTCGGCTGTAACACGCTGTATTATTTCAATTGAAATATTTGACTGGCGTGGGGAGGCAAAAACATCCTTAAGCCGCTGTTGGGCTATTTCCAGGGTAACTGTTTTTCCTACAAGCCGAGCATATGCGGTAAGCGTGTTAAGGGCACTTTCAAGATCCCTGATATTGGTAGATATATTTTTGCTAACAAGGTCAATTACGTCGTCGGGGATGGTTATTCCCGATGTATCGGCCTTTTTTCGCAGAATGGCACATCGGGTTTCGTAATTTGGCGGCTGGAGGTCTACATTAAGTCCGCGGCCTACTCTGGAACGAAGCCGTTCATTAAAATTCTTTAAATCCGAGACAGGCCTGTCGCAGGTAAAGACCATTTGTTTATTGGCATCGTACAGGGCGTTAAAAGTGTAAAACAGTTCTTCCTGGGTTTGCGGCTTGTTTTGAAGAATGTGTATATCATCGATAAGAAGAATGTCCGCATAACGGTACTTGTTCTTGAATGCCGCCTTTGCTCCTTCACCAGTCATAACAGTACCGAAAGTATTGGTAAATTCGTTAAGAAACGTTTCAGCGGTAATATAAATGACTTTACTGTCCGAATTGGCATGAATATAGTTGCCAATGGCCTGCATTAGATGGGTTTTTCCCAATCCTACACCGCCGTATATAAGGAAAGGATTGTAGGCAGTGCCTGGGTTTCGGGCTATAGCCTGGGCGGCATTGGCTGCAAAACTATTGTTTTCTCCTACTACATAGGTATCGAAGTTATAATCGTCCCGCAATTGATTATGTTTGTTTTTTTTGGGTTTGACCGCTTCTTTAACGGCTTGAAGGGACTCATTGGCAGAGGTTTCGGCAACCGGAGGGCTTACCGGTTCTGTTCGCGGCTTGATTACCAGATTTAAGCTGACATGTTTGCCAATAAGTTCTTCTATTTTTCCTTCTATGTAAGCCTGATAACGTTTTTTTACCTGATCCTGATAAAAAAGCGATGGTACGGCAATGGTGAATTCCTTTTCGTCCGCTTTCTGGAATTCAAGGTTAAACCAGGTTACAAATTCCTGTTCGTCCATCTCAGAGCGAATTTGATTCAGTGTTTCATTCCAAATAATGGTAAAATCGTCAGTTTCAGTCATAGAAAAGTGTATTATCCACAATAATACCACAATTGAAAATAAAAAAAAATCATTTCTGATTATTTTTTTTATTTTTGTTCCTTAATGCTTGATTAGTAATAATCAGCTAATTCTTTATAATACAAAGAATTAGCTGATCAAAAAAGGCATTTAAATATTTCCTTGTAAGATATGGTCATTTTGACTCAATATTATGCATAGAAAATCACGGATTATTAACAAGTTTTCCACAAAATCGGAGTAATTGACACAGTGATACAGGCTTATGTACCTGTTCCCTGCTCTTTCACCATTTTTATGCCTTGTTCACGCAATTGGTATTTTTGTATTTTTCCACTGGCAGTAACGGGGAAACTTTCCATAAAAAATACATATTTGGGAATTTTATAACGGCTTATCTTGCCACGGCAAAAATCGCGGACATCTTCCTCTTTTATGGTGATATTGGGCTGAAGTATGATAAAGGCGCCTACTTCTTCGCCGTATTTTTTACTGGCGATGCCTGCTACTTGTACATCTTTGATACCAGGCATGGTGTACAGGAAGTCTTCGATTTCTTTGGGATACACATTTTCGCCGCCGCGGATGATCATGTCTTTGATGCGGCCCGTAACTCTGAAGTTACCATTTTTGTCTTTAACCCCAAGATCACCGGAATGGAGCCAGCCGTCCCTGTCGATACACTGAGCTGTGGCTTCCGGCATTTTGTAATAGCCCTTCATAATATTGTAACCGCGGCAGCAGAATTCACCGTGTACTCCGTCGGGACATTCTTCATCGGTTTCCGGGTTACGTATCGTTACCTCAACGCCCGGCAGTGGACTGCCGACGGTTTCGACTTTTATCTCAATGCTGTCGTTAAAACGGGTCTGAGTCATTACCGGCGAAGACTCGGTCAGGCCGTAACAGATTGTTACTTCGTTCATGTGCATAAGGTCGATAACCTGGCGCATGGTTTCGATAGGGCAGGGTGAACCCGCCATGATGCCGGTACGGAGGCTCCCCAGATCGAACATTTTAAACATGGGGTGATTTAGAACGGCGATAAACATTGTTGGTACGCCGTAAACAGCCGTACATTTTTCTTTTTGGATTGTTGCCAGTACCAGCAGCGGATCGAACCATTCGATTATCGCTGCGGTAGATCCGTGGGTAAGAACCGCCATCATCCCAAGGACAAGGCCGAAACAATGGAAAAGCGGTACGGGAAGGCAGACGATGTCCTTTTCGCCGAGGCGCTGGTTATCGCCAATGCCAAGACCGTTATTCAGTATGTTCCGGTGAGTCAGCATAACACCCTTGGGGAAACCTGTGGTACCGCTTGTGTACTGCATATTCACTACTTCGTTGCAATCAAGAGAGGCTTCGACTTTTCTGAACTCTGTGTCGTCGCTGTGCTGGCCAAGAAGGAGGATTTCGTTAAAGGAGTACATGCCCCGGTGTTTTTGCTGGCCTATATATACCACATATTTCAGGAGCGGGGAAATAGCCGAGTTGATGTTGCCCCTTTGAGACGTTTTTAGTTCGGGAATAAGTTCGTTGACCATGGCGATATAGTCGGAATCCCGCCAGCCGTCGATAACGCAAAGGCAAACCATGTCTGACTGCTTAAGGACGTATTCCAGTTCGTGGATTTTGTAAGCAGTATTAACGGTAATGGAAACAAGTCCCAAACGAGCGCAGGCAAAAAGTACCGTGTTCCAGTCCGGCACATTGGTAGCCCAGATTCCCACATGATCTCCTTTCTTAAGCCCCATGTTAAGGAAACCATTGGCAAGATTATCCACCCGCTTGTCAAATTCGGCGTAGGTAAAACAGAGGCTGCGATCTGCGTAAATTAAAAAACCGCGGTCAGGGTGCAATTTTGCTTTTTCACGTAATACCTCACCCAGAGTTTTTTCGATATATTCCATTTCTGTTCCTTCGGTTTTTTGGCTGGTGTTTTCTATACCGGCGTGTAAATTACAGCAAGAATTCGTACCGGATTAAAGTCTGCGGAAAACACCCGGTGGGGTACAATTGAGTCATAATATACCGAATCCCCGGTTTTAAGTATTTCTTTAATGGTACCGTATTCCAGTAAAAGATTTCCCTCAAGGACATGAATAAATTCCTCTCCTTCGTGGGCAGATTTATCCTGGTGTGCATCGCTTTCTATATCGACGATAAATGGTTCCATGTGGCGTCCGTTTTTATCCGCTGCAAGGGATTTAAAACGCAAACCCTGGTGATTTTTTTCTGTCGATGATTCTTCCGGAGGGGAACTGCGTGAATGTTCGTTCGCTTTCTGAGCGTTTTCTTGCTCGGCGGAATTTGCCGGCAATCCGGTTACAAAACGTACCGATGCGCTGTTGGCTCCGGCCCGTGTGAATACCGGCCCCAGCTCTTCGCGATCGTCCAATAGCGTACCCAGCCTAACCCCAAGAGCCCTGGCAATTTTAATTAGCGGAGCCAAATCGGGAATAAGCCCTTCGTTTTCGATTTTTGCAATTAAATCAACAGAAATACCGCTCCGTTCAGAAAGCTCTTCCCTGCTGATAGAATATGTTTTACGAAGCTCCGCTATATGTTCGCCCGGTGTAATAGCTGCCATGAAAAACAGTTTACTGGTTTAAGCAAGGATAGGCAATAACTTTCGGCAATAGTCAATAACCGTCTTTTTTTGTTATAATTAGTATATGAATTCAGACTATTCTGCACAAAATATCCAGGTACTTAAAGGTCTGGAAGCTGTTCGCAAACGGCCGGGCATGTATATCGGAACCACCGGTATAGACGGTCTTCATCACCTTGTATACGAAGTGGTCGATAACTCTGTAGACGAAGCCATGCAGGGCCACTGCGATGAAATTCTGGTAGTTCTGGAAAAGGATGATATAGTCCGGGTAGAGGATAACGGCCGGGGTATCCCGGTTGATATACACCCTGGCGAAGGGGTAAGCGCCCTGGAGCTTGTTATGACCAAGCTTCATGCAGGCGGCAAATTCGATAAAAAATCCTACAAAGTTTCAGGCGGCCTCCATGGCGTGGGGGTTTCGGTAGTAAATGCTCTTTCGATCTGGTGCGAAGCGTTTATCTTTACAGGCGGCAGGGTTCACACGCAGCGCTATAAACAGGGCATTGCCGAAGGGCCTACTGTGGAAGTTGATCACGCAAGCCTTGATACCTGGGTACACAGCGGTCTGTTAACCGGCAGCGATACTACAGCAGAAAACAACACTAACAATCGCCAGGGGACAGTGATTCGTTTTAAGGCTGATCCTTCAATTTTTGAAACCTGTAACTATAACTACGATATGCTTTCCAACAGGCTTCGTGAATTGGCGTTCCTTAACAAGGGCCTAAAAATTACCATTCGTGATGAACGGCTTTCTGTGCCAAAGTTTCATGAATTCAAATTTGACGGCGGAGTAAAAAGTTTTGTTGAGTACCTTAACGAAAACAAAACCGTACTCCACAAGGAAGTGATCTACTTTGACGGCAGCCGCGAGGATCCTGCGCAAGGTTCGGTGGAAGTCGAGTGCGCCATTCAATACAATGACGGCTTTAACGAGATCATGTATTCCTTTGTTAACGACATCAATACCAGGGAAGGCGGAACTCACCTGGTTGGTTTTAAATCTGCCCTTACCCGAACCCTGAATGAATATTTAAAAAAATCAAAACAGGCAAAGAAACTTGAAGAAGCCCTTACCGGGGACGATGTACGGGAAGGCCTTACCGCTGTACTTTCCGTCAAGGTACCCAATCCGCAGTTTGAAGGTCAGACCAAGGGCAAGCTGGGCAATTCCGAAGTTAAGGGGATTATTGAATCCATCGCCAATGAGCAAATGGAACTCTTTTTTGACCTCCACCCCGAAGTAATCAACAATATACTGGAAAAATCTGTTCTTGCTGCCAGGGCCCGTATTGCTGCCCGTCAGGCAAGAGACGCCACTCGCCGAAAAAATGCAATGGACAGCGCGGGTCTTCCCGGTAAGCTGGCAGACTGTTCGGAAAAAGACCCCAGCCTCTGCGAGCTTTTTATTGTAGAGGGAGACAGTGCAGGCGGCTCGGCAAAAGGCGGCAGAGACAGGCGTTACCAGGCAATTCTTTCCCTTTTTGGCAAAATGCTCAATGTAGAAAAAACCCGCATAGAAAAAGTAGTAACCAACGAAAAGCTTCAGCCTATTATTGCCAGCATAGGCGCCGGCTGCGGAAGCGAGTTTGATACAGCAAAAATCCGTTACCATAAGATCATCATCATGGCCGATGCCGATGTTGACGGTTCCCATATCAGAACCCTGCTTCTTACTTTTTTTTACCGCTACATGACCGAGTTGATTGAGCAGGGACATGTATTCATTGCCATGCCGCCGCTTTACAAAGTGAATTACGAAAAGAAAACATTTTATGCATACGACGATGCGGAAAAAGACCGCCTTCTTTCCGAGTCGGGCCGTGATCCGGAAAAAGTTAACGTGCAGCGTTACAAAGGCCTGGGCGAAATGAATCCCGACCAGCTTTGGGAAACAACCATGGATCCGTCACGCCGCAATATCATACAGGTTCATTTGGATGATGCAGTAGAAGCGGAACGTATTTTCAGTACACTTATGGGAGAAAATGTTGCCCCGCGCCGTGAATTTATCGAAGAAAACGCCCTGTTAGCGACACTTGATGTATAATAAATTTCCTATCGAACGAGGTTCCCCGGCAGATTATGTAATGTTTACGGATACCCCGAGGCTTGCCTCGGGGAGCCTCATTGATTCATGCTTTCAATCTTTTCCTGGATAATGCAAAGTATTCTTTGTTTATTTCAATACCAATAAAATATCTGTTTCCTGCTTTTTGACACGCCTGACCTGTAGTCCCGCTGCCGCAAAAAGGATCTAAAATAACATCATTCTCTTTGGTTGACGATAAGACTATGCGTTCCAGTAAAGCAAGCGGTTTTTGGGTAGGGTGTTTGCCGAACAGCTTTTCTTCATTTCTTGGAGCAGGAATTGACCACACCGATCTCATTTGAGTTTTTTCTTTTTTTAGTTTATCCCCGGGAAATAGTCCGTTTTTCATTTGTTCGTAGTTAAAAGTGTGTTTTTCCTTTTTATCTTTACAGGCCCAGATTAAGGTTTCGTGCGAAGCGGTAAAATATCTACAGCTTAAATTCGGTGCAGCGTTTGGTTTAAACCAGCTTATGTCATTTAAAATATGGAAGTTGTTTTTCTGCAATAAAAATCCGCAGATATAAATACTATGATAGGTACCGCTTATCCAGATAGTTCCGCCTGGTTTTAGAACCCGTTTACAGGCACTTATCCACAATTCATGAAACTCAAGATCATTTTCGAACCCTCTGCTTTTATCCCACTTTCCCTTGTTAACACTTGCCATGGCGCCGTTTTGGCATGTAAACCCGTTGTTGGATAACAAATATGGAGGATCGGAAAATATCATATCAATTGAATTTTCCGGCAGCATGGGAAGGATTTTCAGACAATCATCATTGAATAAAGTAATGTTTTTTAATTTTTTGAATTGGGTTATCGTCTTTGGTATTACCATAATTTTTGCAATCGTTCTGAAACTGCACTAATTATCTGAAATTTTTGTATTATTATATCATACATTGATTTATTGTCAATCATATATGGATGCTTGACAAGATATGCGGAATATTTAAAAAATCATTTAGGAAAATTATGCTTTATTCTTACGGTGTTACACTTTTAATTCTTTGTCCGCTGATATTTTCTGCTGCATTTATAGATTCCATTGCCGGCGGCGGCGGGCTTATTTCCCTGCCTGCCTATTTATTCGCAGGGATTCCCATACATACTGCCAGCGGAACAAATAAATTTTCCGGTTCTATAGGAACTTCCGTTGCGGTTGCAAATTATATCAGGGGAAATTTTGTTGATTATCATGCCGCAATAGCCGGAAGTCTCGGAGCATTTTTGGGCGCATGGATTGGAACGAATATTGCCCTCTTAACATCGCCCAGAGTTTTGCAGATATGTCTTA
>WRIB01000061.1:0-1342 GCA_009782955.1 Treponema sp.
AAAAACATAGGAACCTGCCCAATCCCGCACATGAAGCCACAGATCATTTCCCTTAACATGGCGGCGGAGGAGTTCGTCGTTTTCTTTTGCATCCCTGCCTACCAGGAAAAACCAATCCCCATCGGCAAAAGAAAGCCCGGGCCTTTTTACGGTTTTTTCGGCAGCTGCCTTGTTTGATTTTGAACGAATCCTTTTTAAAAGCGCTTCAAGATGAAAGGGGTTGGTTTCGGTTAAGAGCTGCTTTTCCAGTTCAGATAGTTTTTCGAGTTCCTGTTCACCTTCCAAAATTTCTTCCCGTAGTTCTGAAAGACCATTTTTAGCCTTACGGTACTTTTCGTAGTAATGGGCGGCATTTTCGGCGGGGTTTTTCCGGGGGTCGAGTTCAATGCGGATGTTACCGGTGTTTTCGTTATTGCCGGCGGATGTATTTTCTGCCTGAAGCCAGGCGGCGCCTTTGGGCAGGGAAGCTGCATTGGACAGGATCAGGTCGCCGTATTCTCTGTACCGCTCTCCGCCTGCATAGTCAGCTTCTTTTTCCCGTAAATGATCCAGGGCGGCTTCCAGACGATTCCGGTTTTTTCCAATACTGCGCTGTACTTCTTCCTTTAATTGTTCAAGAGAACGTGCGCCGCCATGTTCGGCATACCAGTCATCAATGCGCCTGTTAAAAGAACCATCGCCAGGCAAATCCCGGACTTCGTATTGTTTGGGTTTAACCTGATCCGGCCGGAGTGTACGTTCTTCAGGCTTATAGTAAGCACCGCCGGTTTCACCGCGTTTCGGAAGCCGCCTCATCGCATCCAGAATCACCCCTTCTTCATCGGTAAGTATTACATTTGCCGCATTGGACCACAGGCGTATGTACAGGCGGTATATACTTTCTCCTTTTTTTACAACAATACGGATAATACGGTCTTCTCCCAGCTGTGCCGCTTCTTCAATACGGCCATTAAGAAGACGTGATTTAAGGAATTCCGCAAAGCGCAGAGGTTTTTTGCTTTTCGGTACAGCCCGGAAACATTCGTGGAATCTGCAAGCCAACGGAAGCAAGGAGATAACAAGCAAATGAGAGCCGGAGCTTTCCCTGTCGCCGGATATTGGCTGCTTGCCGTAAACAATTAAGGCAAGTACATCAAAAGTGCTTTGATAGATTTTTTGGATCTGCATACCCGGCAGATTCAATTCATTTAATACCAGATCGATTTCTTTCCAGTTCAGCGACAAGGAAAACTCCGTTTTATAAATAAGTATATCATACCTGCCCATGACATGACACGTACATCCCGCCTATGGACTTATATTCTGAGTTTATATAATATTATTACAATGGGTAAAAGCATTG
>WRIB01000061.1:1442-16792 GCA_009782955.1 Treponema sp.
AAGAGAACGTGCGCCGCCATGTTCGGCATACCAGTTATCAATGCGACTGTTAAAAGAACCATCACCCGGCAAATCCCGGACCTCGTATTGTTTGGTTTTAACCTGATCCGGCCGGGGTGTACGTTCTTCCGGCTTGTAGTAAGCGCCGCCGGTTTCACCGCGTTTTGGGAGCCTCCTCATGGCATCCAGGATGATCCCTTCTTCATCGGTAAGAATCACATTTGCCGCATTGGACCACAGGCGTATATACAGGCGGTATATACTTTCTCCTTTCTTTACAACAATGCGGATTATACGGTCTTCTCCCAGTTGTGCTGCTTCTTCGATACGGCCATTAAGAAGACGTGATTTAAGGAATTCGGCAAAGCGCAGAGGTTTATTACTTTTTGGCACAGCCCGGAAACATTCGTGGAATCTGCAAGCCAACGGAAGCAAGGAGATAACAAGCAAATGGGAGCCGGAACTTTCCCGGTTGCCGGATATTGGCTGTTTACCGTAAACAATTAAGGCAAGTACATCAAAAGTGCTTTGATAGATTTTTTGGATCTGCATACCCGGCAGATTCAATTCTTCCAGAACAAGATCGATTTCTTTCCAATTCAGGGACAAGGAAAACTCCGTTTTATAAATAAGTATATCATACCTGCCCATGACATGACACGTACATCCCGCCTATGGACTTATATTCTGAGTTTATATAATATTATTACAATGGGTAAAAGCATTGATCTTCAAAGCCGCATCCTCTTTATTAATAAGGATGTAGTGGTGGTCAATAAATCAGCCGGCGAAGCAATGGAAGGGGCCAAACGGGGAATCGTGGATTTGCCGGCTCTCCTTAAAGAGCATTTGAATAAAGAGAACGAAAGCAAAGGTAAAGCCAGGAGAAAACAATTCGACCCGGTAGCTGTCCATCGTCTGGATGTGCCGGTAACAGGCTGCGCACTTTTTGCCCAAAATGCCAAAACGGTATCATTTTTAAATAAGTCCTTTTCCCGCAACATGTACGAAGGCGACAGAGCGGAAAAATATTACTGGGCAGTTGTAGAATTATCGCCTGCTTTTTCCGCGCTTCCCGATACCGGGGAACTGGTACACTGGATTCAGATAAATACAAAGAAAAATAAAAGCACTGCATACGATAAACCCAATCCTCAGCGAAAAGAAGCGATACTCCGGTACCGGATCCGGGGAAAGGGAAAAACATACGGTTTTATGGAGATAGAACTGGTAACCGGGCGGCACCACCAAATCCGGGCTCAGCTTGCAGCAATCGGCATACATATCAAAGGCGATTTAAAATACGGTGCCAAACGCAGCGAAAAAGACGGCGGCATTCGCCTTCATTCCCGTTCCCTCTACTTCCCCGATCCATCCGTGCCGGGAAACTTTATTCATGTCAGTGCCAATCCTCCGGTAACAGATAAACTATGGAGTATGTTCCTGGAGCTCTGAACAATTTTTGCATAAGGACAGAAAATCTATGGGTTTTAAAGCACGGCGGTTTGTCTTGTTTCCTTTAATTGTTTTATACTGCACCGGATACGCCGGCGGGCAAACAACCAGCAGTGCTATGCCCATCCCGAATGTTTCCCCAAACGATCCGGCAGTGGTTCCTGCCAGCCGTATACCACGATGGTGGGTTACAAGACACAACGAAAAAACCGGGAATGTAATCCTTAATCAAAAAATAGTTTTTATCGGCGACAGTATTACCGAGGGTTACGAAGGAACAGAAGCATGGAAGATTTTAAATAAAAAATACAATAACAGAATAACAAACCTTGGTTTTTCCGGGGACAGTACCGGGCATGTAATCTGGCGGCTCGAAAACGGTGAATTCCCCAAGGGGATTAATCCTGAATATGTTGTTCTGATGATTGGCACAAACAATAAAAACGCACCCGAAGCAATAGCGGCCGGAATCGGAAAAATCATTAAAATAATCAATAACAATTCGCCAAAAAGCAAAATACTTCTTTTTTCCATTTTACCGTGCGGAAGCGGATTGGATGATCAAAATACAATAAAAAACAACAATGTAAATAAAATCATTAAAAATTACCATGGATTTTTTAATGTCAGGTATATAGACATTGCCAATTATTACATAAACAGCAGGGGAGAATTAATACAGGAATTATTTGCAAAGGACAGGCTTCATTTAGTGCCTGAAGGATATACTGTCTGGAACGATAGGATAACAGCGATTATCGACAGCGGGAAATAGTTGACCATCATTTGGTTCCTTTGTATGCTTAAAGTCCAGAGGTATTATTGGAAGACGGAATAACCATAGTCCTTGGCAGTAACGAAATACTGTCCGGAGTCTGCGGAGTCAATGACCAGAACCTCAAAGTTATTGCCGGCTGTCTTGGTGGCCATATCCATACCAGGGGCAATGAAATTTCCCTTACAGGGGTCGATGAAGCGGGACAAGATCGTTTCAGAACGGTAATCGACAGCCTTGTTCATTCGGTTAAGGAGGGAGAATGGCCTTCTGCCGAATATGTAGAAGCCCTTACCGGAATATTTGTTCAGGATTCGGGAAGTCCTTTTGATCCTCAGGATGAATTCGGTGAAACCCAAAATGAAAAAAAAGCTGCAAAGCATTCCCTTGCTGCACTTCGTGATAATCTAATCCAAATACCCCAGGGGTTTGTTAAAGTTTTTCCGCGCAGCCGCAACCAGGCCCAGTACATACAGGGTATGAGGGACAACGAAATAAGTTTTTGCATAGGGCCGGCCGGAACAGGAAAAACATACCTGGCCATTGCCGAAGCCCTCCGGCTGGTTCTTTCAAAAAAGATGAGGAAGCTTGTACTTACCCGTCCCGTTGTAGAAGCCGGAGAAAGCCTTGGTTACCTGCCCGGAGACCTCGCACAGAAGATAAACCCATATCTTCGCCCTCTTTATGATGCAATGGAAGCTCTGGTTCCCTACGAAACCATTCACCACATGGAAGAAACGCGGGTCATAGAAGTGGCGCCTCTGGCATATATGCGGGGCCGGAGCCTGAATGACTGCATAGTGATTCTTGATGAAGCGCAAAATACAACCAAAGAACAAATGAAGATGTTCCTTACACGTATCGGACGGGGCGCAAGAGCTGTAATTACGGGAGACACTACACAAATTGATCTGCCCCGGAGGATTGATTCAGGTTTACTCCATGCACTTTCACTCCTTTCCGGTGTGAGCGGCATTTTTATTTCTTACCTCAACACTGCCGATGTTGTAAGAAATCCTTTAATAAAAAAAATAATAGAGGCATACGATGCCGAAAAAAAGTAAAAGCCTGGAACTGCTGTTAGGCCGAATTAAAATGATCCGGATTCGCACCGGACCCGCTGTTGTAAGCATTGCGGCGTTTATTATTACTGCAACAATAATTCTCTTTACCAATGGAAAAGTTCCATTCGACATTGATGAATATGAAGCCGGAAAAGTGGCAGACCGTGATATAATTGCCGCAGAGCCTGTTTCCTTTATTGATGAAGAAGCTACCAGGCTGAACATGAATGCGACAATACGGCAAATTCCCGTAGTATTCAAATTTAATAATTCCATAAACGATGAGATGCGAAAAAACTACGATCGATTTATACTCTTTTCGCAAATTCACTTTAACGAAGACGGTTCCCAGGATGATTATCTGCTGAATGTCGATACTGAATTTCCCGGTGTCTTCGGCAGAGAAGCGCTTACCATTTTGTTTCACGATCAAAATCGCTTAACTTCGCTGGATGCGGGCCGGAAAGAACTGGATTTTTTTATCGAAACGGGAATTTTTGTTTTACCGGAAAAAACAGAAGATAACGGACTTGCCGCCTACGATCCTGACATAGCAGAGCTGCTTCATAATTACGGTGAGCGGATTGAACGGGAGCGGATTGCCTATGATCGTGTTATTACCAAAGACAATCTGGATTTACACATTTTAAGATACATCGAAAACGAAAGACTTCCGCGGGAATATTCAGCCGGAGCAGGAAACATAGTCCGTTCCCTGCTTCAGGAAAATGTATATTATTCCCGGGCCGATACAGAACAAAGAATAACAGAAGTCCGTTCCCATCTGGAACCGGTTTACCGTTTTATTGAACGGGGAGACAGGGTAATCCGCAAAGGTTTTATTATTACCGAAGGCGAAATGAAAGAACTTGAAGCGCTGAAGGATTCCATGAAAAAAAGGGACCCGCGCCTTATTGCCGGACAAATTCTTCTGCTCTTTGTTATTTACCTCCTCTTTGTTTTCCACATGGGTCTGCGTCCCGAAGGCCGGGAATTACGCCCTGCTGAATGCTACTTAATGACCGCCCTGGCTGCCGCCTACCTTATTGGTTCTTCGTTAGCCAACGGTTTTGTACAACTAGGCGATTATTTTCCCGTATCAATATTAATACCAACGGCGCTGGCGGTAATGCTTCCTGCCATATTACTTGGTTTTCCAATGGCGCTGGTAACCGCAATGTTACTTCCCCTGGGAGCATTTCTTTCCGAAGCGTTTAACGTTTCCGCCTATATCTTTGCAGTTTGTTCGGGAATTGCGGCTGCCCATGTTCTAAAAGGAGCGCAAAAACGCATGGATCTGGTAAAAGCGGGACTTTTTATTGCTGCTGCCAATGCAGCGGCGATCCTGATAGTTCTGCTTTTACGTCAGGCGCCGGCTGCGGAGTACGGCGGAGTAATTTTTTGGGCTGCCTTTAACGGGCTGGGTTCCGGACTCCTTGTAATTGGCATTCTCCCCATAATGGAACAGGCCCTTAATGCCATTACTCCATTCCGTCTGATTGAACTGTCGGATTTAAATTCACCAATTTTAAAACGGCTTTTTAACACTGCCCCCGGTACATACAGCCATTCATTAATGGTTGCGAATCTGGCAGAATCCGCCTGTCAGGAAATCGGCGCCAATGCACTTCTGGCACGGGTGGGTTCGTATTACCATGATATAGGTAAAATGGAACAACCGACTTACTTTGTAGAAAACCAAACCTCGTATAACAAACACAAAGACATTTCCCCCAGGCTTTCCGCCTCTGTTATCAGAAGCCATGTAAAAATCGGGATTGAAAAAGCCCGTTCTCTCAGCCTGCCCGAAGCAATTGTTGATTTTATTGCAGAACATCACGGTAATTCGGTTATTACCTGGTTTTACAACGAAGCGTTAAAGCGTGAAGGAGACAATGTTAACACAGAAGACTTTACCTATCCCGGAAGTCCTCCCGGATCAAAAGAGTCGGCAGTTGTAATGCTGGCCGACATTACCGAAGCGGCTACGCGCGTACTGAAAAAACCCACAGCCGCAAGGCTGGAAAAATTCATCCAGGAACTTTTTGATGCAAAAGTGGATCATGGCCAGCTTGCTCATTCTGATCTGACATTCAGAGAACTGGAAACAATCAAACAGGCTTTTGTTAAAGTTTTAGCCGGTTATTATCATTCGCGAATTGAATACCCCAAAATGCCGGACACAACAAAAACAGCAGGAACATCGAAAGCCGCTGTTCACTCTTCCGGGCAAACAAAAGTACACGAAGGTTTCCATCCCCATAAGGATACACATCATTCCGGGACATACTCCGCCGGGCAAATAAAGACAAGCGAAGATTCTCCTTCAGATTCCCGGCATGAAGAAGAAAGCGACGATGAAACTGCCGAACATGAAACCGAAAGCGGATCAATGGCCGATGAACAATAACGTAACTATCAGTTTTGAAGGTATTGCAAATCCGCAGGATCCGGAAAAAACCAAAACTTTTATACTGGAAGTTCTGGAAAGGCTTGGAAAACATCACTGGGATCTTTCAATCTTTTTTTGCAATAATGAAATAATACGGAAACTTAATAACCAGTATCGTAACCTTGATGAAAGTACGGATGTTCTTTCTTTTGTAATGGGAGAAATGGCAGGGGAACGATTTCTTCCCGGTGATATTGTAATTTCGCTGGAAAAAACTGAAGAAAATTCAAAAGAATTCGGCTGCAGTCCCAAAGAAGAGTTACACAGACTTTTAATTCATGGTATTCTACACCTTGTTGGGATGGATCATTCGTCCAACGATGACAGCGAAGAAATGCTGATGCTTCAGGAAAAATTGTTGGCGGAAATAAGTCAAACCCTGCGGGTTTAACTACATGCAATTCCGGGAGAGGGTGTCAAACCCTACGGGTTTGACTTTGGAGTTTTGCGGCGCAAAACTCCGCACAGATAATTCTGGGGAGGGTGGTCAAACCCTGTGGGTTTGACCTTGGAGTTTTGCGCTACAAAACTCCACACATGCAATTCCGGGAGGGGGGATTGATGAAAGATTGTTCTTTATTAAAAAACCAGCGCTTTTTGTTTATTGCGGTTGCTTTTTTTCTAACTTTACAGACGGCTACAATCCACGCTCAGGGCAGGAACGCATCGTCCCTGTACAATTCGGGAAGAACTGCCATGGCAAGGGAAGCATATTACGATGCGGTGGAATCTTTTCTTGAAGTTCTGCGGTTAAATCCTTCCCATGCGGAAGCAACTGCCGCCCTTTCGGAATGTTATTACCTGCTCTCGGAATTTGACGAGGCTCTGAAATGGGTGCGGAAAGCACGGTCTTTGGCACGGGGCAATCTGGGACTTGCAAACCTTGAAGCCCGTGCGTTAATTGCACTTGGACAATTAAGCGAAGCATCACGAATTATCGGTGAAGTACTGGCCAGGGAACCCTACAACAAGGACGCCCTCTTTGCCCAGGCGGAAATGGATATAGCCAGAGGTCGGGCAGGCGAAGCGGTTGTCCGTTACCGTGAAGCAGCCAGGCGTTATCCTGATGACCAGAAACTCCTCCTTTCCCTGGCCTTGGTTCTTGGTTCTTTGGGCCAGCATAACGAAGCGAAAACCTACATCGACAGGGTACTTGCCCAGCATTCCGAAGACTACAGGGTATACTACTATGCAGCTTACCTGGCTTCCCGGGGTGATCGTATTTCCGAAGGCATCCGTCATGCAGAAAGAGCTTTGTATTTTAAAAACAATTTTGATCCTGCAAAATTACTCCTGGCAAAGCTGCGTTACCGTCAGGGTCAGTTTGACGAAGCGGCAAGACTTGCCGATGAAATTATCGCAAAAAAAAGAGAAACTGCCGAAGCATGGTACTTAAAGGGCATGGCTTTTTCCCGGCTTGGCCGCCGTCAGGATGCCATTACCGTATTAACGGGCGCGATTGGCATTGCACCGGATGACGAGTTTATCCGTTATGCCATGGAAGATCTTCTTATATCCGGAACGGCCGTTGAAGATGCAGCCAGGCGCCGCTGGGCAACATGGCATTTTACACGTGCCAAGGATTTCAGGGCCCGTAATTTAAGCGAGCAGGCCATGTTTGAATACCGCCGCGGGCTGCGCCTTAACCCCTATGCACGCGAAAGATCCGAGTACGCCGAACTGCTCCGTCTTCAGGGGTTTCCTGCCAGATCTATGGAAGAACTGCGGTTTATGCAGGACCTTGGTTTGGGAAATCAGGGAATTGATGATATTGTAGAAAACTATACCGCACGTCTGGCCAATGCTCTGTTCCGGCGCTGGCAGGTGGAACCGTTATTGGTAACCAAACGGCACTGGAAGATAGCTGTTTTTTCTATTGCATCCCAATCCGCTCTTTACCATGTCGACAGCGCCGCGGTTGGCTCGGCATTTATTAAAGACCTTTTAATACATGAACGCAATATTAGCCCCATGAATACAGAATTAAGGCAAAGTTCTTTTTCTACAGCATTCAGAACAGCCAGAGAAGGAGGAGCGGATTATTTTCTTATACTCACTGTAACAGAAAATGAACGGGATCTTTCCCTGAAGGGCGAGTTATTTGTCAGCCGTACCGGTTCTCCGGCAGGGACTTATTTCGCCTACAGGACAGGTCCGGATCGCCTCCGCAATGCCGGAAAAAACATTGTCGATCAGTTAAGCGCCGCCCTGCCTTTCCGGAGCGAACTGGCTGCCAGACAGGCAGGTCAGGGCCTGATTGATAAAGGACGGGCAGACGGAGTAAAAACAGGCAATGTATACGACATTGTAAAAAAAGGCCGGGTAACCCTGAAAAATGACGGCATTGGACTGGTCTATTCACCAGGGGACATCATTGGAACCATTACTATAAACGAGGCCGACGAAGAAGTTGCCGCCGGAAGTCTTACAAGAAACGGTAATTACGACCGTATCGAAGCCGGAGATGAGGTTATTTTGCAAAAAGAACAATCTGCACCCGCTCCTGCCCAGACTGCAGCAGATCCCGAACTAAGAGCACTGCTGCGGACATTACGGTAGTTACGCTGCGATAGTTGCATATGCCGGTAATCCGAGTTTTTTTACCTATCTGGTAAAATCTCCCAGTACGGCCTGAATCCACGAATTGCATTTATTTGGATATTGTTCCTGAGCTACAAGGAATTGAAAGAGCGCTTCCCTTGGTTTTCCCTGAAAGTAGTAAATTTGCCCAAGATAAAATTGTGCTTTTGCTTTATTGGTAATAGTCCGGGGCAGATCCAGAAAACGGCGGAATTCCTGCGCCGCTTTGTCCCATTCTTTTAAGGAAAAATAACCTTGTACAATTGAACGAAGCTGATATTCCTCGCCGCTTTCGAAACCGGCGCCGTCTGTAAAACCGGCGACGTTTCTTTCAAGATCTTCCGGAAAAATCTCAATGTCTTTTTTGGATGTTTTTTCATTACGCCGTTCTACTGAAAAAACAGCCGCTTCAGAATCAAAGTTTTCCATTGTAAAGCCCGGAAGGCTGTCCGAAGCGGCGGTACCCGCTCCGGTGTAAGAAGGAATATTTAAGCCGGGTAAAGGCATTTCCCGGGAACCGGTTCTGCCGGCGCTCTGAAGCTGTACCGCTTCCGTAACATTATACCCCGAACGCAGACTGAATATGCCGGCAGCAAGATCTTCTTCATAAAGAAGAGCATAATAATAACTAAGCCCAGGCAAGGGGTAATCAATTACCGGAGAACCTACTTTTTGCCTGATAATAATGGCAGAAAGAAGATCTTCCTGTCTCCTTATGGGATTTAAGCTTCGGTAAAGAATAAGGTTTTTTTCCTTATCTGCGCCGGAAAAGGTAATAATGGCCATGTCCCCGTTTATACGGACACCCAAAGCTTCAATGCCGGGCAAAGGGGCATTTGACTGGGCGGGCGCAATACGGGCGTTTTGATTCTGCCTAATAGTAATTCCGGGAACATTTTCGGGAGCTACAGTAATGCTTATGGTATTGGTATTGGGAATGGGAAGTATATATTTCTGGCCGTATTCATCGCTTGCAACAACTAAATAATGGAGAACCCCGGGGTTTTCAACTTCTTCCAGGTATGAGCCGGTTCCGTAAGGTACTTCTGCAGGAGTTGGAAAAACAAAAGATGCCGAAAAGGGGGTTTCTGAACGATAAATGTATACCGACCCTTTAATATCCACAGTGTCTTTCCAGGAAAGGCGGATAAGATTATTCCTTATTTCACCTTCCAACTGGGATACAAAAGGAGCAAAAACTCCCGTTTCCTGGTTTTCATCTGCTTCCTGAGCCTGAACAGTAAAAAAAACAGGGAGGATAAAAATCCACCAAATCAGAAACATTTTTTGTTTCATATTACTATAGTAATCGGCAAATAACTCTTAATCCAGTGGAAAACCGGTTAAAATACCGATAATATAATATGGAATCCTCTTTGAATCGTCTATTGATCTGTATATTCCTGTTCTTTTTTACAGCCGGTTTTGGTTTTTCCGAAGAAATAATCCATGTTATCAAAAAGGGAGAAACCATCTATTCCATAGCCAGATCATACGGCCTTAGCGCCGATGAAGTATTAAAACACAATAAAATAACCGATCCGTCGAAGGTTCCGGCGGGAACAAAAATACGTATACCGGGAACAAATGGAAACACTGGTTCTTCTTATGCTCAACCACCCTCTGCAGAGGTGGTAAATACCGCCGCCGCACGGCAAACATACGCCGAATACAGGGTAGAAAAAAAGGATACCTTATACAGTCTCGCCCGCCGTTACGGCATAAGCGTTTCTGAATTACTTGCAATAAACGGTTTTGCTTCCAACCATGTACTTAAAGCAGGCGAAAAAATACGGGTTCCCGCCCTTGATTCCATACAACCTCCCGGTCAAAGCGAGGCAAAAAACCTTTCCGGCCAGTCCGGAACTTCCGGTTCAGTAACCGCCGGAAGCTCCCAGCCTGCTTCCGGCAATTCCGGGAATATTACAACTGCAATAAAACTCGATCCGGCTGTTAAATGGCCCATAAAAGTAAAAGAAATTGCCCAAATAACCGGTAAACTTAATGGTGTACAACTAACCGGAGAACGCCGGGAAAGTGTAAAAAGCCTGACCGGAGGAACGGTAGTATCCGCCGGCCCTTACCGGGGTTTCAGCAGGGTAGCAATTATTCAAACATCTGCAGGGTATTTATACGTCTACGGAGGCTGTGAAACATTGTCTGTTAAAGAAGGCGACAAGGTTTCCGCCGGAACAGAATTGGGAAAACTTGGAATTGATACAAAAACCGATAAGTCACAGCTTTTTTTCTTTGTTTATAAGGGAAACACCCCTGTTGATCCTGTAAAAGCGCCAAGAGCCTGACTTCTATCATTCTAAATTTACGCCTTCCGAACGCTTGTTAATATAATCTTTTTCCTCAAAAAAACCCAAAACAGGGTGTAGTTTGTGCATTTTTTCTCCGGATTATATAACTCAGGAAGGTAATTATTATGACCAAAGAAATAAAGGGAGAACAGGCAAAAATTGCTCATAATAAAAGTGAAGGAAAGCTGCTTGTTCTGACACCGCGTGAAGCTACAAAAAAGAATCATTCCAAAAAACGGCCGCAGAGAGGCGATCGCCGGGAAAAAAAATGGAATGTTCCCAAAGAAAGCGACTCATTAGCACTGTATTTACAACAAATTTCCCATTATCCCCTGCTAACCATCCATGACGAACAGTATGTAGGAGAACAAATTCAATTTTACCGGGGTCAATTATGCGAATTAAAAGAGACATACACAGGCCAGGAAGAAGAAACAGCATATAAGGAACGTAAAAAAGAACTGGAAACCGCTCTGACAAACACCAAAAACAGGATGATTCATTCCAATCTGCGTCTTGTCGTATCAATTGCCAAAAATTATCAACACCGCGGAATGTCGCTTCTGGACCTGATTAATGATGGAAATATAGGCCTAATCGAAGCAGTTGAACGATTTGACTATACACGGGGATTCCGTTTTTCTACATACGGAACCTGGTGGATTAGGCAGGCAATTATCAAAAGTATTGCCGACAAAGGCCGGGTGATCCGCATCCCCATCCACATGCTTAACATAATAAGAAAATGTTATTTTGTGTCAAAGCAATTAACACAGGACATGGGACGGGATCCCAGTGAAGAAGAATTGGCAGAATATATGGGACTTCCCGTAAACAAAGTAAAAGATATCCTGAAATTTTCCCAGGAGACTACCAGTCTTGATACCATTGTTGACAGTAAAAAGCTGACCTGTTTATCGGATTTAATCAGTGATGAATTAACAAAAGAACCCTTTGAAGCTGCTTTTTCTTCAACCCTCCAGAATTCGTTATACAGCATTCTGTCCCGGTTTTCGTACAGAGAAATGAAAGTTATCCAGCTCCGCTTTGGTCTGGATGGCAAAACTCCTCTTACGCTGGATGAAACAGGAAAAATTCTGGGCATTACCCGTGAGCGTGTCCGCCAAATACAAAAACAGGTATACCAAAAATTACGAAACCTGGATGAATTTAAAGAACTTCATTATTTTTAAGAATTATTGCAAAGCTAACGTTAGCTTGATGGTACATTACCTGCAGTAAAACACTGTTTACAAACTGAAACTTCTTCTTTATCCTACCGTCATACGGGCATGCAGTCCCAAAATACAACAAAATGGAAACAGCCATAGAGAAACAGCTTAACGCCCCTCAACTGGAAGCGGTAAAAACCCTGGAAGGTCCGGTACTTATTATCGCCGGGGCCGGTTCGGGAAAAACCAGGGTTATTACATACCGCATAGCTGCAATGCTTAAATCGGGAATTCCTCAACATGCAATTCTTGCCCTGACTTTTACCAACAAAGCTGCAAGGGAAATGGAAAGCCGGGTTAAGGAACTGACCGGAAAAAAACTGCAAAGTCTTACTATCAGTACTTTTCATGCCTTTGGCGTAAAAATTTTACGGGAAGAAATCGAAATACTTGGCTACCGAAAAAATTTTTCCATCTACGATGAAACCGATCGCACGGAGCTTATTAAGGAAACGCTGCGGGAATGCAGGATGGGAAGCGAAAAAACCAATCTTTACGGATTGGGACAGTTGTTTTCCAATATCAAAACGGGCAAATTTATATGGCGCAACGCTCCGGGCATAGCCGGAACTGCAGGGGAATTACTGGAAGCGGCAAAATATGAACGGGTATACAAAGAATACCAGAACAGCCTTAAGGTATATAACGCACTGGACTTTGACGACCTTCTTGTTCTTCCCATAACAATCTTCGAAAATCATCCTGAGATTCTGGACAAGTATCGCAGCCGCTACCGTTATTTTATGGTGGATGAATTTCAGGACACAAGCCTTGTTCAATACAATATGCTGAGGATATTGGCCCTGAACCCGGAAAAATCTCCGGCAAATGTCTGCGTTGTAGGAGACGATGATCAATCAATCTATTCATGGCGGGGGGCAAACTACGAAAACCTCCTTATGTTCGAAAAAGACTTTCCCGGGGTAAAAGAAATAAAACTGGAACAAAACTACCGTTCCACTACAACAATCCTGGAAGCAGCCAACGGCGTAATTTCCCATAACACCAACCGCAAAGAAAAAAAACTTTGGTCAGGCAAAACCGGAGATAGCGGCGTCGAATTGCATGTAACGGAAAACGAAGGCGGCGAAGGGAGTTTTATTTCGGAAAAAATCCGGGAACATATGATAAACGACAGTCTTGGCTACGATGCGTTCGGTGTACTGCTGCGAACCAATTCGCTTATGCACAATATTGAAGAAGCATTTCTGGAAGCAAATATACCCTACAAGGTATCCGGGGGCATGAGTTTTTTTCAGCGGAAAGAAATAAAGGATATTCTTTCGTATATGCGTGTAATTGCCAATACCAGCGATGATGTAAATCTGCTGCGAATTATCAACACTCCCCGCCGCGGAATAGGAAAAAACAGCATTCAGACAATTTCGGATCTGGCCCGTAAAAACAAAACATGTCTTTGGGATGCCATGGAAAGGCTTTGCAGGCTTCCTTTGGGTGTTTCTTCTCCCCTTGCCCAAAAAACCAGGGCGGAACTTGATACTTTTATGAGCATGATAGAAAGTTTCCGGGACCGGATTTTCGGCAGGCAGGAAGAACAAAAAAAAATGACGCTTGCGGAAAATGTAAGCAGCCTTGTGGATCACATCAATTACTGGTCTTACCTTGTTGCAGAGTTCAGCAAAAACGAAAAAATCGCCCGCTGGCGCTATACCAACATTGAATATTTTGTTCAGTCAATTGACAACTGGGAAAAAGATCCGGATGTTTTTGATAAAGGGCTTTATGCATGGCTTAACCGGGTAAGCCTGATAAATTCAAGTGACGATAAAGACAACGAAAAGGGCAAAGTAAACCTTATGACCATCCACGCCGCAAAAGGTTTGGAATTTCCGGTAGTGTTTATTGCCGCAGCCGAAGATGGGATCATTCCCCATACACGAAGCCTGGAAGATTCCGCTTTGGCAAACGGGAAAGAAAACAACGAAAACGGCGAGAGCCCTGCTCTTGGCCCTATGGAAGAAGAACGGCGGCTTTTTTATGTCGCCATTACCAGGGCGCGGGATAAACTTTATATTACAAGCTGCAAACAGCGCCGCCGGCTCCAGGAAACCGTTGAATGCGCTCCATCTCCATTTCTTGCGGAAATCCCGTCCCATTTAATAAAAGCGCCGGACGACAGCGGCGATGAATCCATCAAAGCAGAAAAGGTTTTTGCCAAAATGAGGGAACGATTTAAAAACATTTAGCCGGATTAGCGTCTGGCACGCAGCCGTTCCAGAACCTTGCTGGTGATATCCACCGAATTGCTGTTCCAGACCATTGCCGAATCACCCTTGTCCAATACCACACTGACTCCTTCAGTTTCCGCCACTGCACGAACGACAGAGGTAATCTGCCTTATCAAGGTTTCATTTTTCATAAGCTGTTCACTTTCTTTTTCCAGTTCCGCCATGTTATTTTTATAATAAGTCTGAAAAGCCTGGGTTTTTGTGCGAATCTGGGTTTCCAGGTTTTTTACCTGGGTCTTGTTCCCGCTTTCCTGGGCTTCCGCCAGTTTGGCATTAAGTTCCTTAAGTTCTGTTGTTTGCTTTTCAATTTCGGCCTGAACCCTATCCCGCTTTTCCGTAAATGATTTGAATTCCGGCATTTGTGCGGTATAGGTTTGAATAATCCGGTTCATGTCTACAACTGCAAAGCGTGTAATGGGCGCCTGTGCAGAAAGTGAAACAAGAAATGCTCCGAATACCAGTACCGCTGAAATAAAACGCTTCATAATAACCTCCATAACAACTCTATTATAACCCTGGATTATTGTCTATAAAATAGACCTCGGAAAAGAATTCCGAATTGGATACTGCTTCAAGAGGAATAATTTCTTTTCCCGTTTTTTCTAAATAAACCGTATTCAATTTTACATCAGGCATAATTCGCTTTAATATAACATATAATAATTCCGTACAATACAGTTTTGATTCATCATCCATATCAAATTGCCAGTCAAAAGGTATGCCTGTATATTCAAGGGCGGTTTGTGCCAGTTGATTCCTGCCTGCACCGTTAATTCTGTAAACTCCTATTCTTCGTGCAACCTGCAAAAATTCAGCAAGCGGCACTTCGCTTACATAATCTGTTTCGCGCCCTGTAGATCCCTCTGCATGGATTACCGTAACAATACCATTATGTATACGGATTATACCCATATGTGAAAAGCGTTTATCGGTTACCGATAAATTACTAAAAAGCTCGGACCAGAACCTGACCGCCAGACGGCAAATTATATCGCCGTCTTCCAGAATTCCAAAAAATTCGTCCGTCTTTTCTATTTTAAGCGGACGGCCTCTGGGCATTATTATATAAACAGACATTGACACTGCCAATACCATGAATATAATAATGCCCGAAAACACATAAAAGTTACGGTTATGTGTTATTTTCATTTACCCATTGACAACTTCCATTTTCCGTCTATTTTTTTCAGTTTATGAGTCTCTGTTGTACCATCTTTATAGGTAACTGTGACGGTAG
>WRIB01000062.1 GCA_009782955.1 Treponema sp.
CGGATACGCGCAAGGAAGGAAGCTGGAAAGAAATATGCTGTCTGCCGTAACGGGTATTAAGAGCGGTAATTAAACTGTCAACATGGCAATAATCACCTGTCGATAGGGAAGAAAGACTGATTTCTCTGTAACCGCCTTTTTTAATAAATGATTCTGCCTCTTCCATTATAAAATCTGCACGTTTTTGACGCATGGGACGGTACCACATGCCTGCATGGCAAAAACGACAGCCGTTGGGGCAACCTCTCATAATTTCCACCGCACCATGATGTTGTACCGTTCTGATACTGGAAATTGGAAATACAGCGGCTTCCTGTTTTATACTGCCAAATTCTGCCTGTATTGCCCGTTTTACGCTGGTTTTTCCCGGTGCCCAGATGTGAGGGTGGAAAGTTATTTTTTCAAGCATAACAGAACGTGTTGCACCTTGTTTTTTTAAATCCAGGAGTTCTTTGGCAAGATCAAAGAATCCGGCTTCCGCTTCTCCAATCCAAAAAGCATCAATAAAAAGGCTGTATGGCAAAGGGTTGGAAACACAAGGCCCGCCCATAATCACAATTGGGTCACCGGAGTTCCGTTCTGCAGAACGAAGGGCAATACGGGAACAATCCAGTACAGAAAGGATACCCGTTATTCCCAATTCGTAACCAAGGGTAAAAAGCAGGATATCTGTATCACCAAGCGCAATGCCCGTATCCAGCCCATAAAGCGGAAATCCTTTTTCCATAAGGAGTTTTTCAAAATCCGGAGCAGGAGCAAAGGCTCTATCGCACGAAATGTCTTCCAATCGGTTCAAACCGTTATAAATGATCCTGAAAGCCTGGTTTGACATACCCAATTCATAGAGGTCGGGGAAAACAATAGCCGTTCGCAAAATTCCCTCTTTGGCATAGATCCCGTATTCGCCCCCGGTATATCTGGCAGGTTTTTCAATGTTTAAAAGAGCGGAACCAAAGTCTTGTATGGGATTAATGTGATGGATTGTACTCATTTAACGATCAAATCTGCGAATATGGATACTCATTGCAAGCCCAATACCTATCATTGCAGAAACCAGGGCAGACCCGCCGTAAGACATAAAGAGCAGAGGTATGCCTGTAATGGGCATAATTCCCATGGCCATGCCGGTATTGATTAAAAAATGAAAAGCATACATGGCAGATAAACCTGCTGCAATATATGCGCCAAAGGTATCGGAGGTAATTTTCATTAATCTGATAAGCCTTAAGCATATCAGAAGGAACAATGCCATTACAAAAATTCCTCCAAAGAAACCCCATTCTTCCGTATAAATCGAAAAAATAAAATCCGTACTTTGTGTAGGAAGAAAACGATAATGGCTTTGTGTTCCCTGAAGAAAACCCTTGCCGACAAGTCCTCCGGAACCTATGGCGGTCATTGACTGAATGATATGCCAGCCTGAACCCCTGGGATCTACATTGGGATCAAGAAATACAATAAGACGCATCATTTGGTATTCTTTCAGCACTTTATGTGAAAAATATGAACCGGCAAAAGAAAGCCCCAGCATTGCAGCAAAATAGCATATCCAGTAAAAATATTTTTTTCTGTAACGCGTATAACCAATATAGGAAGTTGCGCCAATTAGGCCAAAAACTACTACACTGACCAGAATAAAACGATAATTCATCAGGATCATAAATACCGGATAATCCCCGCGCAGTATTATTTCCTGCCAAAGCGGAAGGAGCGTCAGTATACTGGTTAAGGCGACAAGACCGCCCAGAAAAGATACATAACGCATTTCAATGCCGCCAATATAGGTCATTACAAGCAGTATGGGAATAAAAACAAGGGCGGTTCCCAGGTCCGGTTGAAGCATTATAACAAACATAGGCGCAAGAACAATTATACTGGCCAGGGCAAAACGGATTAATTCATTCCGGCTGTGTTTTGTAGAATCTAGGTAACGGGCCAGAAAAAGAATTGTACTAATTTTGGCAAATTCGGAAGGTTGTATACTGAAATTTCCAATGCCCAGCCATCTTCCCATACCAATCCAGGATCGGGAACCGCTTACCATACGCCCGAATACGCAGGTATAGATCAGGAGCAGGAGGATTATAATGTAAATGTACAGTGAAAAATCGTAAACCCGTTTGTAATTAAGCAGTGTGATTATAAGAGCTGTTACCAGGCCTCCTACAGCCCAGATTATCTGTTTGGTATATTCACTTGAAACCACCGCTCCTGTTGAGGTTACTCCAGAGGAATAAATAAAGAGTATGCCGAATACCGTAAGGATCAGGGAAGCGAAGAACAGAGGAAAGTCAATTTCCAGATAATCCTTTATTCTCATTCACGGCGTCCCTGTACCGGTGCAAGGTACTGCCATCCGAGGGCAAGTACAGCTTCTTCATAGGTCTGGTTGGCAAAAATACCTTGAAAGATAATTGCAGTTGCATAGGGAGACCACCAGTCCCAGGGGTTCGAAGCTTCCACAAGGACATTTACTATTACTTGTTCATCAGGATCTGTTGAATTGTACGGGCCGTAAGCTATAAACCAGCAATGCCAGCGATCGGGAAGCCCTACTTCGGCTGTTCCTGTTTTGCCGGCCAGTTCTACCGCTCTTATATTATCAACCCTGGCGGATCCGTGTGTTACTACAGTCCGCATGTTATACCGGACTGTTTCAAAAACATGCGGCGGTATTTCGTCCTGCATATTGTGGATAATTTCCGGTTCTACAGTTCTTTCCAGAGTTCCGGAAACAGGATCCCGCACTTCTTTCAGTACATGAGGTTTATAGGCAATACCATTGTTTATTACCATAGCCACCATATTGGTCATTTGTAAGGGTGTAACCAGCGTATAACCCTGACCTATGGACATATTCATGGTATCCCCTGCAAGCCACCGTTCGTGAAATCGTCTCTCTTTCCATTGAGGATAGGGCATAAATCCCCTGATTTCACTCGGCAGGTCTATGCCGGTCAGTTCTGCGTACCCGAAGCCTCTTGCATAACGATTAATCCTGTCTACGCCTACATAATCCCTGCCGGTTATCCAGAAATAAATATCACAGGATACTGCTAAACCCTCCTGAAGGTTTACCCAGCCATGGCCTCCTCTGGCCCAGCACCGCCAAAGCCGCTGGCCGTAGTCAATACCGCCGGTACAGCTGATCCGCATAGCCGGGTTAACCAGGTTTTCTGTTAATAAGGCTGTTGACATGAGTATCTTAAATGTCGATGCCGGCGGATAACTGGACTGAACGGCTCTGTTCAGAAAGGGTTTGTTGGGATTTTGGCTTAACTGCGAATATTCTGCGGCCATGGTTTTTCGGTTAAAAAGATTCGGATCATACCAGGGGTAGGAAACCATGGCAAGAATTTCACCATTTGGTTTCATTACCACTACCGTTCCCATTCGTTCTCCAAGAGCTTTTTCGGCCAAAATCTGGATATCTCTGTCAACTGTAAGAACTAGGTTTTTCCCCATTGATGGAGACTCACGCTGTAATTCTCTGGATATATGCCTGCCTCTGACATCTACCGTTCTTATTTCCAGTCCGTCTTTGCCCCGTAGTATGTCATCGTATTGCCGTTCTATGCCAAGTTTACCAATGATATCTCCCTGCTTGTATCCTTCGTTATAAAGCATTGTCAGTTCTTCCCGTGTTATATTTCCCACATAACCGATAATGTGTGAAAGACTGCCAACATCTATGTAATTCCGAACCGGTTTGGGCTGCCAGTTTAAACCAGGTAATGTATCAAGGTTTTCAGCCAATACAGCCACAGTTTCAAAAGAAACATTGGAAGCTATTTCCAGCGGCTGATAAAGTCTGTAGTATTGCTGAGGGATTTTTTCATCAACTTCCCGCCTGGGTACTCCAAGCAGCTCTGCCGTACGTGTAATCAGATCTTCCATTACATCTTCGGGAACTTCTGCAGGTGTTATGGTAACCGCAAAGGTGTCGTCGTTTACTACCAGCGGGTCATTGAAATTCCGATCGTAGATTTCTCCTCTTCTGGCAGGAAGTATCGTTATCCGTTTGGCTATGTCCAGTGACATACGGCGATATTCTTCGCCGCTCATTACCTGCATGGTAAAAAGCCTGGCCCCATAGAGTAAAAAACAGATGATTAATACCCAGCGGAACAGTTGTAACCTTCCGCCGTAGTGTTCATTTCTTATAATTGGATCAGGGTTAAAAATGGAAGCCATTATTTTTTTTCCTCAGTCATTAACAGCGGTTTAAATAGTTTCAAAAAGCCGAAAAGAAAAGGCGCCAGCAATGTATTAAGGAGTAGCTCTACCCAAAAAACCGGAGTTGTTAATGATGGATAAACCGGTACGATTCCCGAAAAAAAGAAATGCAGGCCAAAAATCAATAATGCTTTGAATATGGTAGCACTGGCACAGAGGAGCATGGGAAGCACTACTTTATCAAGGAAGAACAATCCCCGTAAAAGACCTCCCAATGCTCCTATGACCGTTCTGACAAAGGTATAAAGCCCCATTGGAGAGATAGAAAGAAAATCATAAAAAAGACCTGAAAAAAAACCTGTAACCTGACCGCTCATTGTTCCGTTTACATAGGCGCTAAAAACAAGTATTCCCAAAGAAATGTCCGGAACTGCACCATAAATTGTAAGGCGGTAAAGAAGAACGGATTGTAAAAGTGCCGCAATAGTGGAAAAAATAACTGCCCAAATACAGTTTTTTATCATTATTCTACAACCTCGTTTTCTTCATCTGTACTGTATTGGCGTGCGGTCGAATGAATATCGATCGCAAATACATATTCAAGCCGGGAAAAATCAGCGCTGCTTTCCAGTTCTATTTCGATGGAAGTGTCAGTATCCTGGTAGAGTACCCGGCTTACTCTGCCCAATAATATTCCCGGAGGATATATTCCGCCCAGACCGCTTGTTATTACCTGTTCGCCAATGGCAATTTCGCCACGGGTTTGGCGGCGAACAAAACGCAGGAGAAGCGGCGCATCCGGGCTACCCTGCCCTTCAACAATACCTTCAATCCTGGATTCTCCGAGTCTTGCAGAAATATACGATGTGGAATCGTATATAGGCATTATAAGACTTTCAAATTGAGCTGTTAGTACTACTTTACCTACCAGAACGGTACCGGTTGGAGCCATATCGGAAGTTCGCGTTTTTTCATTTCGCTGATAGGCAATTACCGGCATATTAACCATAATGCCGTCTCTTTTACCTTTGTTGATTACCAGTGCGGAGAAAAGATTATCGGGATCATTGCCGATTATTTCTGCAGAAATGTGACGGTAAGAAATATCCTGGGAAAAACCCAATTGTTCCCTAAGCCTGCTGTTTTCCTGCCTGATGCCGGCAGCAGTTTTTTCCAGTTGTTCATAACGGCTGATGCGTTCTGCCAATTCATCGTATTGGTCTTTAAGTATTGCCAGTTCCTGTATGGATAATATTGTACCGGAGATAAAACTTTTTAAACGGTAAACACTGGCCCGCAGGCCTGAATACATTGTAAGGCCTGAGCCTTTAATGGTGGTTGTAAAATCCCTGGAAGAAAGAAAAAGCATGGATAATGAAACCAGACAGAGTACAATAAACACATAGGAAGTAAAATTAATGCTTCGCCTTTTCTCTGATTCTTCCCGAATCATTGTTCCCCAACTTTTTGTGAAAACACAATTAACCGTTTAAGCTGTCATAAATACTGCGTGCACTGTCAAAGCCCTTTGCATAGTCGAAGTATTTTCCTGCTCCAAGAGCAACACAATCCAGCGGCTGTTCTGCCAGTATTACCGGAACACCTGTTTCCTTGGAGATAAGTTTAGGCAATCCCTTTAAAAGAGAACCGCCGCCGGTCATAACGATGCCGCGTTCAACAATATCAGCAGCCAATTCCGGCGGTGTCTTTCCTAAAGTAGCTTTAATTTCATCAATTATCTGGGTGATGGGATCTTTTAAAGCTTCCCGGACTTCTACCGAATCAATTTCAAGTCTTCTGGGAAGGCCGGTAATCGCATCTGTTCCTTTAATTTCTACTTTTTCTATCGTTTTATCCGGTGATGCGTTTCCTATTTCAATCTTGAGACGTTCTGAGGTCTGTTCTCCAATGATCAGGTTATGAACGCTTCTAACATGTTTAATAATTGATTCATCAAATTCGTCCCCGCCAAGGCGTATGGCATTGGTTACTACCATACCTCCAAGTGAAATAACGGAAATTTCCGTTGTTCCGCCGCCTATATCACAAACCATGTGTCCGGCAGGCTCAAAAATGGGGATATCAGCTCCAATTGCTGCAGCAAGGCTTTCTTCGATAACCCGTACATCCCTGGCGCCGGCTTTAAAAGCGCTTTCTTCCACCGCACGCTTTTCCACTTCGGTGATGCATGAAGGAATACCTATAACCATCCGGGGTTTAATGAACCTGTAACGCGGAAGAATCCTTGTAATAAAGTAACGGATCATCTTTTCTGTAGACTCAAGATCGGCAATTACCCCATCCCGTAAAGGCCGTATAGCCTGAATATTACCCGGTGTACGCAAATACATACGTTTGGCATCTTCACCTACTGCAATTACTTTTCTGGTACCCCGTTCAACCGCCACAACCGAAGGCTCATTAATAACAATCCCCTTGCCGCGGATAAAAATAAGGGTATTACAGGTTCCTAAATCAATACCGATATCCGATGATTCAATTCCGAACATAGATCCTCCAAGCTTTCTTTTGGAAAGCAGTTTTCCCTGATAAACGTTTACATTGCATACAACCGAGCCCATACCGGTGCATAATTTGGATCGGCGCGGTAAGATCTGCGCCAGGCTGCCCTTGCCCGTGTTGTGTCTCCAAGAGCAAAATAGATTTCTCCCATTTCAAATGAAGCTTCGGCGTTTTCGCCGCCTGTTTCCAGCACTTCTTCAAACGCTGAAAGCGCACCATCCGTATCTCCTTCATTGGCAAGAGCTTTGCCCAAAAGCAGTTGAGCTTTAAGAACCAGAGCCATGTCTTTGGAAGAATCGGCACAGAGAATCAGGTATGCCTTGGCTGCTTCCCACTCTTCAAGGTGTATATATGACTGGGCAATATGCAAAAGCAGCAGATCAGATCCTTCGCTGGAAGAAGGATTGAGAGAGGCTGTAAAAGCTTCTATGCTTTTTTGATAATCTTTTATTACTGCATATGAAAGTCCCAGATATTCGTTAAAATCCGCAGCATTAATTGAGAAACTTTTGGCTGCTTCCAGATATTTTACCGCAAGATCTGCATAATCCTGACCTTTGGCGTAGTAAGCCTTACCCAGAACATACCGTATTCTGCCGTCTTTATCTGCATTTTTACTTAGTAGGGCTTTTCTTAGGGAAAGTATACATTCCTCGAAATAATTTAATGCTTCTTCGTTGTTTACCTGGGCCAAAGCTACCTGATAAGCGGCAAAACCATTTATTGTCAGGAAAAACGAATCCATTGGGTTTACTGCCAGATTTTCCTGGCTTTTATTATATGCTGTTTCCCAATCGCCATTTTCCCAGTATCCAAGCAGGTCTTTTTTATCGCTGATTTCCCTAATTTTTGATCTGAAAAGAAAAACAAACACCGTTCCCAGCGTTGCCAGCACCAGGAATAACAAAACACCCTGAAAAACCTGTTTTTTAAAGGCTTCTGTGCTGATTTCAGACCTGTTTCGGGGTTTTTTCATCCTGAAAGTGATTTAATACTGTTTACCATAAAAAGTCAATAATAAGGAAGAATAAAAAAAAGCGATGAACCATAAGCCGGATTCTGTACCTTATACCGTCAGGCATAAGGCGGTGACCATCTATCTGTGACAGCTGTTACCGGCTGTCTCCATGCAGTCTACCCACGGTTAACCAGCGGACCACTGGTTTTCAGTAATAACCTTTAGGCCAAAACCGAAAAATGAACAGTATAACCATTCATTCCGTTGCTTGACTTTGCTCCCGATGAGGCTTACCATTCCAGCTTCGCTGGAATGGTCTGGAGTTTCGCAAACGAAACTCCATGCATTCTTGGCTAAGCTGGTCTTGCCGGCAATGTTGCCATTGCCGAGGTGGGCTCTTACCCCGCCGTTTCACCCTTTCCTAACCCACCGCTAAATTTAAGCGCCAGGCAAGGAGGTTTGTTTTCTGTTGCGCTGTCTGTTTCCAGCACCTTAATCAGTACTGGACCCCGGGTGTTACCCGGCATCGTGTCCTGCGGAGTCCGGACTTTCCTCCTGACCCGCCTGACCACCTAAAATGCCAATAAAATATGCTTGCCTTAAAGAGCTTAGCATTTTAAGTGGTCAAGCGGTCAGACGATCGCCTGATTCATCGCCTATTCTTCATATTCTATGCCGGCGTTTTCTTCGTCCTCTTCTTCATCATCATATTCATCTTCGTCGAGATCATCAAGATCGGAAAGGCTTCCCGCATCTTCGCTGTCGAAGTACTCTTCCCCATCTTCGCTGCTTTCTTCAAAGAAGAGTATACGTGAACAATATGGGCAGAAACGGATATCTTCCCCCTGGCGGATAATATTGGTAAAATGAATCGGCAAGACCATATGGCAGCCCATACAAACTCCTCCCTTGATTGCAACAATACCACGTCCCATTTTATTACGTATAATACGTTCAAATTTAAAAAGTAACTCGGGGTCGAGACCTTGGATAAGGTCTTGTTCGTCATTTTCAAGTTTTCTGATCTGATCATTTTTATTCAAAATACTCGCATCTATACCTTTACGCCGTTCTTCCAGATCCTTTTCCTGCTGTTCGATCATTGCTGTATTTTGTTTAATCTGCTCGTCCAAATCGGCTAAAAGCCGCTCTTCCCGCTGAAGTTCTTTGCGGTATTGCTGTTCTTTTTCGGCTGCCTCCCGAATTTCCTTGTCCAGTGCTTCGTATTCACGCTGGGTACTTATTACATCCATGTTTTTTTCGGATTTTTCACGCATTATTGCAGCTTCTTCAAGCAGATTACGGTATTCTGCTTCGGCGCTTCTGCATTTTTCGAATTCCAGATTTTTGTCAATAAAGGTTTTTTTAAGCCTGGACAGGAGTTCTTCCTGCGTAATCAGAATTTTGGGGATTTCCTCCACTTCGTGTTCCAGTTTTATTTTTTCTGATAAAATTTCCTGGAGCATTCTGAGCTTTTCAAATTTTTCTTCTATGGCCATGTTAGCAAATCCCCCTAATGATCTAAATAATCTTTTAGTTTTCGGCTTCTCTTGGGATGCCGTAACCGGCGCAGTGCTTTTGCTTCTATTTGCCTGATACGCTCTCTTGTTACATTAAAATATAATCCAACTTCTTCCAAAGTAAGTGAATAACCATCGTCAAGGCCGAAACGCATTTTTAATACTTCCTGTTCCCTGGCCGGCAGTGTGGACAGTACACCGGAAAGCTGTTCCTGCAGCAGGGTAAAAGCAGTTTGGCTGGCAGGATTTTCAACATCCTTATCTTCGATAAAATCGCCCAACAGTGAATCTTCTTCTTCCCCAATGGGAGTTTCCAGGCTTATTGGTTCACGGGCTACGTTTTTAACCATCTTTACGCGAAGAGCGGTCCAGCCAAGCCGTTCGGCAATTTCTTCGTCTGTAGGTTCCCGTCCCATAACCTGCATAAGCTGCCTAGATTCCCTGACGACTTTGTTGATTTGTTCAATCATGTGAACCGGTACACGAATCGTTCTGGCCTGATCGGAAATGGATCTTGTAATTGCCTGTCTAATCCACCATGTAGCATACGTAGAAAATTTATACCCTTTACGATATTCAAATTTTTCCACCGCTTTGATAAGTCCGATGTTCCCTTCCTGAACCAGATCAAAAAAATGAAGGCCGCGGTTGGTATATTTCTTGGCTATGGATACCACGAGACGCAGATTCGCCTTAATAAGCTTATCTTTTGCATTTTTCATCATTACACGGCCCCGGTTGATTTCCTTTGCCAAACTGTTAATGCTGTCTATGGTTTCTTCAAATTCCGCTTCCATCTGCCGAAGTTTTTTTTCCGTTACCTGGATATGACGAATCAATTCCTTTATTTCATCGGAGGAAAGCCCCAGTTCTTCTTCCAGTCCTTCACGTTCTGTTTTTATGGTAAGCGCCCGTCCCAGAGTTCTTAGTTCTTTCAGTGAAACAACCCGCAGGCGTTTTTCGATTCGTTCTTGTTCTTTTTTATACCGTTTTATTTTTTTGGCAGCCTGGACGAATTTTTCCGAAAAACTGCTTATTTCATCGGGGTGGATTTCGCTCTGAACAACTACAGCAAGGATTTTTTTCCGTAAAGCTGACAACTCTTTGTCTTCGTAAATATCAGTACCGCGGTTTATAAGCTGCCGTTTTATTTCCATGTAATTTTTAAGTTCCGCTCCTGCAATTCGAAGCGTATCTTTGTAAAATTGATTAAAACGCCGCCGTTCGGTCATGTATTCAGTTATTTCTTTTTTGGAAAGTGAAAGTTCTCTGGGGTCTTTTTTTGAAAATGCTTTCTGTGCTATATGGTAAAACTCAGGGATGATCATTCCGGAGTTTTTTATTACTCCCTTAATGATGTTTTCTCCTTCCTCCATGAGTTTGGAAAGTTCAACTTCCTGTTCGGCGTTTAAAAGGCTTTCCCTGCCTATTTCCCTTAGATACAACCGTATTGGATCGTCAGCCGAAGATTCTTTTTCGTTATAAACCAGCCGTTTTTTCCCCGTTTCAGTTTTACGGGAATCCGTTTCTTCGTTTTCGTCTCCCTGGGTATCTTCTTCTATCAGCTGAACGTTGTTTGCCTCAAGGAGGATCAGGACTTGTTCTATTTTATCACTGTTGGCAATATGTTCTGGTAAAAAATCCTGAAGTTCGTCGTAGGAAAGGATCTTTTTTTCTTTGGCATATTCCAGAAGTTTAAGTACCGCTGGATCATTGGAAACATCAATTACAGCGGGAATTCTGGATGCGGTATTCTTACCGGTTCTTTTTATCCTGGAGCCACGAGGTTTCTGTGCAATTGCAGATTTATCGCTCATTTATTTCCGGCCCTTTGCGTATTTGCTTTTACCGATCCATACCCGGCATTAGCGCCGAGACTTTTTAATCTGGTTAATTCAGCGTCAATATAGACTTTTTCAGCAAGTAAATCCGCCTGCTGTGGTTCTTGATTATGTAGAGAATCGCCATGTGATATATTACGCAATTCCCGGATAAGCTCCCTTCGCTTCTTTTCCAGAATTTTGATTTTCATTCTTAGCATTCCATCTTCCAGGAGTTTTGCCGGATTGGCAAAAGAACCCAAAGCTTCCTGTCTTAGAATAAAATCCCGTAAATTTCCATCCTGTAACCGATCCAGGAGTTCTGATGAACTCCCGTACCACTTAAAGTGGTCTTGCTCTCCGGAAGCCGTGGTTTCACGAAACCATTCTTCCAGAATGATATACAGTTCCCTGGCAGTGCTCTCTTCAAAATCTTCCGGCGAAAAACCGGAACGAAGTTCACTGAACAACCCGGGATTTACAAAAACCGCTCCCAACAAAAGCAATTCATATCCTGCCCGAACCGGTTTTTCCGTTGTCTGCTTTTCCACCTGCTCCATTGCAGAAATAGCAGTTCTGCCGGAACCAGTAGTTTTTTTCCGTTTATAATCCTCCCAAACAGCCCGTCTTTCTACCCTGAATGCATCAGCAATAGTTCCTATCACGCTATCCCGGGCAACTTCAGAATCCAGGGCATCCAGGTACGGAAAAAGAAAAGCCACCGCTTGTGAGCTTTCCTTTAACGCCCTACTGCGGAAAATCATAAAATCAACATCCAATATACATTTTTTTACACTGTTTTTCAATGCTTCCGGGCCAAATTTTTGTAAAATTTCAGCAGGATCCTTTGGAATTTCCTTTTTTTCCTTAAAAAAAGAAAATGTATCGATTATTGCACAATCTAAACCATTTCTCCGGCAGCAAAGAATTGCCTTTTGAGCAGCATTTTGACCGGCTTCGTCGTTATCAAGCATCAAATAGACCTTTTCAGCCCATCTTTTTAAGATTTTTGCCTGTTCATCAGTAAAGGCTGTACCCAAAGGGGCGATTGTATTGGTGATTCCCCCCTGATGAAGTGCTATTACATCCATATATCCTTCGGCAAGATATACTTCTTTAGTGCGCTTTATCTCACTCAAGGCAAGATCGAGAGCAAAGAGAGTTCGCCCTTTCTTAAAAAGATCCGAATCGGGTGAATTAATGTATTTTGGCCCTTCGGTTTCCAGACTTCGGCCCCCGAATGCAATGTTCCTGCCATTTTTATCGGCTATAGGAAAAATCAACCTATTGGAAAAGAAGGCGCTTTGCGGATAACGCCGGGAAAACAGGCCGGAAGAAGCCAAAAAATCGGCGGAAAATCTCTTTTCACTCAGAAAACGGTAAAGCCAGGAGCGATCTGCCGGGGCGAATCCAAGGTTGAATTTTTCAATAATCGATAAATCAATACCTCTGTTTAAAAGGTACTCCTTTGATTTTTTCCCTTCGTTTGTATTTAGAAGTATATGATGAAAACTTGCCGCTACCCGACGGTATAATTCCGACAATTCATCGATTTTTCCTTCTTTCTTTTGCGGAATTCCGCCATTTTCATAGTAAAGTGGAACGCCGAAACGTTTGGACATGACTTCCATTGCTTCCGGAAAGGAAAGCTTATCCATTTCCATAACAAAACTGACAATGGAACCGCCTTTATGACAGCCGAAGCAGTAATAGGATTTTTTTTCCGGGTCTACGGTGAATGACGGGGTTTTTTCATGGTGAAAGGGACAAAGCCCCCAATAACGCCCGCTTTTCTTTTCCAGACGGAGATGATCTTCTACAACGACAAGTGCATCAATACTGTCTATAACTGCTTCTTTTGAAGCTTCGGTAAATCGGGCCATTTATCCGCGGTTTTTAAAAACTAACAGAGCTTTGAAAAAAGCTCAACCTTTTGTAAAAAGAGCGCCTGCCTTAATATGGGCATCCAAAGTCTTGGAAAAATAATGCCGCCCGGCTTTTTCATCAATTAGACGGAAAAAGAGGTAATCGGTCTCGGACGGGTGGAAAACGGCATTGAGGGCGGCCCTGCCCGGAAGGGAAATGGGACCGGGAGGAAGGCCGGGGTTTACATAGGTATTGTACGGATCCTTAATTTCGATATCCGTAAAGTATAAAACAGTAGGATGCTTCTTCCCCTGGATTTCGGTAATAATGTATTCGACGGTAGCACAGGATTCCAGCGACATGTTTATCTTCATCCTGTTGTAGAACACTCCTGCCATAACAGCAGCTTCTTCTTCCACCCGGTATTCCCGTTCCACAATGGAAGCAAGGGTAACAGCATCGTAGAGTTCTTTGGGACTTAGAGCTTCCGATTCAGGTGCAATTTGCATGACCTTGTTAAAAAAAGTATCCGCCATGGTCCGTATCACCCGTTCTGCAGGATAGGAGCCGGGAAAAAAGTATGTCTCCGGAAAAAGATACCCTTCCATGGTTTTGCCGGGGATTTTATAGCTGTTAATGATGCCCATATCCTGGGCAGCCATAAGGAAATCCTCCCCCGAACAGATTCCGGTTTGATCAATAATAGCCGCCGCCTTTTTTAAGGTTACTCCTTCGGGGATAGTAACCCGCAAAAGGATCTGTCTTCCCTGAACAAGAATTGAACGTATCTCAGTCTGAGAAGAAGGTACCGGTATGCGGTAGCTGCCTATTTTTAAATAGTCCTTTTCATAACGGGAAAGCAAATCCCAAAACAGTCTGTTTCGTATTAGCCCTGCCTGTTCGAGACGCCGCCCTACTGCAATGGCGCTTTCTCCTTCCCTGACTTCAAATATCACCGTATGTGCGTCTTCCAGTTTGGCGCCTGCAAAATTACCGCGGGACAAAGGAGGTTCCGAAGGAGCCGCATTATAGTACATTATTGCTCCCCACAGGCCGGCAGCTAAAAGTAAAACACCGCTAATTAAGGAACTGATTAATATAAGAAAGATACGCAAAGATTTGGGAAGACCTTTATGTGCAGACAATTGTTTCTCCCAAACGGTCTTCAATTTCTTCAATCGAAAGCTGCTCATACAGCTTTTTTTCCAGTTTTACAAGAATTTGCCGTTCCTTAATATTTAAAAGAGCTTCGTTTTTTTTAAGCAGCGGAAACAAGACTAAAAGTTCTTCCAGTGTAAGGGTCAAAGGCTTAACTCCATTCCTTCCATAGCAAGCGAAATTTCAATTCCCTTGATACCCATACGCTCCGTATACCACCTGGCAGACTGGAGCATATTAAATAACTTTCGATCATCGTAAGTAGGATCGTGGTGGTACAAAATAAGCTCCTTTATCCCCCAGTTGGCTGCAAAATCCACTGCAAGGCTGAAGGCGCTATGACCCCAGTTGTATTTTTCTATGGCTTCTCCCAGCGTGTACTGGGAATCCAGAATTATACAGTCGGCATTTTCAAAATAGATGGTATTTTCTTCGGTTTTTTGGAAATCGTTGGCAGAAAGTTCTGTATCGGTAGCAAATATTAAACGCTTGTCCTTTTCGGTTATTTTATATGAATAAGAATCACCTGGGTGATTCATTTTTTTAAAGCTGATTTTAAGCTCTCCCAGTGTTATTGGCCCTAATAACTCATGGAATTCTTTTTTTGAACCCATGGATTCCATGTGTACCGGAAAATAAGGGCTTGTCATCTGGCCGTGAAGGGCTGTTTCCAGGTTTTTCATTGGCGAATAGAATTCTATCATTGTCGAAGGATCGTAACCGGGGTTAAAAAAAGGCAGCCCTTGTATATGATCCCAATGAAAGTGGGAAAAGAAAATATGGAAGTGATTCCGTTTTGGTTTTTCCTTTACCATGGCAATGCCGAGTTCACGTATTCCCGATCCGGCGTCAAAAACGATCAGATCAGCAGTAGAATCGCAGCTTACAGTTACACAGGGAGAATTACCCCCCACTGTGCCAAAAAGCCATGGAGGTAATGTGGCCAGAAACCTTTCGCGGTTTTCCGGGGATTTAATGTCTTCCGGGGTAAGCCTTTCCAAAATGGCAGATATTTTGCTTCTGAACTGGGAAGGAAGCTGAGGAGCAGGAATTGATCCCCGGACCCCCCAAAAATGGACCTGCACTAAACCCTCCTCGATAATACCG